>NZ_QROG01000004.1:0-141536 GCF_003474585.1 Collinsella sp. AF39-11AT
CTCGCCTCCGGCTGGCTCAACCTGAACGGTACGTGGTACTGGCTCGATCCCTCGACGCACGCCATGGCAACGGGCGTTCAAACTATTGGATCGTGTGAATACATATTTAATAGTTCCGGCAAGATGATGGCTAATTGCTGGTCAAACGGTGATGGGTCTTGGATGTATCATTCGTTATCCAGCGGTGCAATTGACCTTAAAGGCATCATGACTGATTCGGGAATCCAGCTGATTGACGATGACGGGAATGTTAGAACGGGCTGGATTGAGAGTCAGGGTTCTCGATATTATTGTTCTGCTAATGGGGTAATTCTGACTGGATGGCAGCAAATAGCTGGCTCTTGGTATTACTTTAACTCGGATGGTCGAATGGCGACCGGCTGGCTTAACGATGGCAGCAACTGGTACTGGCTAGATTCCGCTTCTGGCACAATGAAAACGGGATGGCTTTCCCTTGGGGACACATGGTATTACCTTGATGCCGCGCGTGGGGGAGTAATGTTGAGCAACGGTTGGTATTGGATCGGCTCTACTGACTACAAGTTCAGTTCATCCGGCGCAATGGTTGGCGCTTGGGTCGATGTCCCGTGCTATTCGCAGTACCCGGAACTTCCTACTGGCTGTGAGTCGGTTGCCCTTACAAACTTGCTTAACTACTATGGTTTCGGTTTAGGTAAGACGATTATTGCGGATTATTACTTGCCCAAGGGAAGCAACGGCAACTTTGTTACCGCTTTTGATGGCAACCCAAGGCGTAGCAGCGGGGGTCTCATGGGATGCGTCGCCCCTGCGATTACTATTGCTGGTAACAACTTTCTGCGTGCTGCTGGAAGTGGCAAGCAAGCAAAAGACGTCTCTTTCTCGTCAATTTCTTCCATTAAGAACAAACTGACCTGTGGTCAACCTGTTGAGATGTGGAATACCGAGTGGGGAAGTTGGCCAGGAGGCCGTTATGCTGCGCGTTGGTATAACGGGCACTCCTATGGCCTGTGGGGCGGTAATCATGCCGTAGTCCTTAAAGGCTATGATGACGAGCAGGGAATTGTCTATCTTTCGGATTCGATTAACGGCAATGTTACGCGAAATGCCCAGGTGTTCTTTGGCACGTGGCAACAGATGGATAGCCAGGCCGTGGTAATTGAATAGCCATGATGCTAAAAGGGGAGAGCTCGACGAGCTCTCCCCTTTTGCTACATTGTTAATCTGGCTACGCCGTCTTATTACGTCCAAATAGTTCGTCCCAGTTACTGGCTGCCAAAACTGTTCCGCATACAATTACAACGCAGCAGATTACGGATGCCATGTCGGGAATTGTTCCAAGCAAGATCAGGCCAAAGACCACCGACCATGCCGAATAGGAGATATTCAGGGCCATCGCACGCGCTGCTCCGATTGCCGCAATGCCCTTGTAGTAGAACAGATAGGATGCAGTTCCTGCGAGTCCGGCGAGTGCAATAATCAATGTGGGCATGCTCGGGATAGCACCCAGCGTGAAATGCCATGCTCCGAAGAGGGGGAGTACGAGCGCTCCATAAACAAGCGCACTTGTGGTTTCACGGATTTGCAAAGCCGTTTCGTCATCAACGGCATCATCTTTCATTCCCCATGCGCACAGCACCGCTTCTGATCCCCATCCAATAACGGCAAGCACCGCGCCGAGTAAGCCGAGAGGGGCATTTGCAATCTCGCTCGATCCGGCCGATAGATAGCCCATCGTCATTACGCCGCAAAGGGCAACAAGAAGGGAAAGAATCTGACCTTTGCCCATTTTCTCCTTCAGCAGCACGAACGAAAGGAATGCTCCGACTGCGGGATAGAAGGCGGAGATAATTGCCGTGTAGGCTGCTCCGATATTATTAATCGCCAATACGTATCCGGTCATTCCGATAGGTCCACCGAGCAGCGCGCCGGCGATGACGACCTTGCCAGAACGAGTTTTAAGTGCAGCGAGCGTGTCTTTTAATCTGCCTCGAACTCCCATGTACCCAAAGAGCCAGATCGCACAGAAGGCATCATGGAGAAAAGATCCCGCAATGGAGGCGCATGCAAGCGCTTCCGCCGATCCAATATAGGGCGCGAGCGCCAAACCGATTCCAAGAATTACTGTATCAAGGCCCCAAAGAAGGCCGCTAAAAAAGCCGAATTGCATCGTTACTCACCTTTCCGATAGATCTCCAGTGCCTTTTTAAGGTATTTGGCACCGTAATTGAAGTAGATATAGAGCCACTCGCCCACGAAGTCACCTTCGGCTTCTTTCAGAAGAGACCAGAGGTACCAGCACCATCCTGCAAGGGCAATGTGCGCATAGTTATGCGCAACTTCGTTGTTTGTTGCCTTGCGCCCAAAATATGCATCAAGCGCGCGGTCGACTTCATCTTCGGAAAGCTCGCAGCAGACACTGCACGTTCCAAAATCGTTTGCGTAATCGCTCATGCCAGCATATTCCCAGTCAATGAGATAGTACTTGTCGTTCTCATCGATAAGGAAATTGAGGTAAAAGAAGTCATTGTGGCAAAGGCATTTTGGTGCATTATCGGCCTGTACAAAGCGCTCCAATTCATCGATTTCGGCGGACATTTCCCTGTAGCCTGGAATGTCGATGGGACCTTTTTCCAGAAGAAGTGATTCGTAGCGCTTCGCTTCGAGGTAGAAGTCAAATTCGGTTTCGACATTTGCGCCACTCTCGTGAAGCGAACGACACATCTGCATCATTCGATTCATTTGGGCAGCATCATGCGGATCAGGCTGCTTTGCGTTGGGTACAAACTTCGAAATTTTCCAACCACGCTTTGGGTCCTCATGAATGAACGTGTCGTCAAGGCCGAGTTCCTTGGCCTTTTTAAGTGCGGCTACTTCTCCATTTCTGTTAATAAGCAGTTCGGTCCCGACTCCCGGATGGCGGTAAACGTACTCTCCGTCATTGGTTCTAAAGTGGCACGATAGATTCGTAAGACCTTGTTTAAGGGGATAAACGTCGTGAATCTCTGATTTGGAGCAGCCGAGCACTTGCTCGATGTTATCGAAAATATCGGAGTCAACGTTTTCGATAAAATGCGGATCAAAGGCACGCAGTTCATCAAGAGAATCGAATTCGTTGATCTCGCCCTCAGGATACTTCTTGATAACCATATCGAGCTCCTTGATGTGCTCGATATATAGATCTTCCCAAAGCTTGTCCGTTGTTTCGGGCTTGTTATATTCCGTTTCGAGAATCTGCTTAAATGCAAGCGAGAAGGCTTTATCAAAGTAGACATGTCCGAGCATATACCAAGCATCGGAACCGCCAATCGTAACATTGGTGATTCTGTCCATTGCTCCGGTTTGAATGCACCATTCTTTGGTGGCGCCTTCAGCATATTGAGCAGAATAAAATGCTTTCCAAACGTATGCTTCAAACGGATTGTTTAGAAGGTAATCATCGCTTGAACAAATATAGGTGTTGCCAAGCCGCTCTTTTACGCACATAAGCGATGCGTGGTTATTTTTGGATGCATATTCGTTGTTGACGACAATCGAAACGCCGAACTTGCTTTCGAGATAGAAGAAATACTCTTTTTTATAGCCGACAACGACGGTGATATTGCTGATACCTGCGTCTTGCAGCTGCCTAATCTGACGTTCGATGAGAATCTCACCACGTACCTTTAAAAGGCCTTTGGGCTTTTCATACGAAATGGGAGCAAAGCGGCTCGAAAGCCCCGCAGCCAATATCACTGCGTTTTCAACCTTATAGGGGTGAAGTGCTTCGTAACCGCTGTCGGTTAGGCTGTCCGATTCGAGAAGGCCTTCATTCGTAAGCTCTTTATTTGCTGCGTTTACCGATCCAAGTGAGAGGCCAGTGCGCTCGGCAACTTCTCGCTGGCTGGCATATGGGTTCTTTAGGTATTCGTACAGAACAGTAAAGTTACGCTTGGTCAGTTCCACTGCAGGCCTCCAATTAAGATGTTCATTGCTTAGGGAAAGAATAGAATGATTGAACGTTATGTTCAATCTAATATATTTATCTACATAGACTGAACAGACAGTAACGAAAATCAATCCTGGAATGTGGATTAAAATAAATAAATGAGATATCTGGGAGGGTCGCTTATGTATCGATTCGAAAAGAAGGCCACGCTTGTTTGTGCTGCTGCGTCATTAATCACTGCTTGCTGCTTGCCCCTGAGTGCGAATGTCGCGTTTGCACAGGATTCCGTTGAGGCTCATAGTATTGAGTCAAAAGCGGATTTTTCTTCTGTGGTTTCCGATGATTTGCAACCTGATAATTCTTCCGTCATAAAAGATGGCTGGCAACGAGACGAGTCGTCTGGAGTTTGGTATTACGGAAAAAACGGTAAACACCAGACTGGCTGGCTGCAAAGCGGGGGCTATTGGTATTGGCTTGATCCAGCCAATGATGGTGCAATGCAGACAGGTTATTTCAATGTGACCGATGCTGGCGGATCGACTGCTTCGTTTTATGCGAATGACGGCAATGCCGCAACGCCTTTTGGCGCGCTATATCAGAACTGCTGGCTACGTAACTCAGATGGAAATTGGTTTTATGCCAATGCTGGAGGCGATTTAGCTGCTGGTTGGTTTTATCAAGACGGCACATGGTATTACCTGGATCCTGCCACCCATATAATGCAGGTTGGTTTTGTCGACCTCGGGAGCGGGAAATACTACTTAGATGCCACTGGTGCTATGAAAACCGGCTGGATTCTCGTTGACGGGAATTGGTACTGGGCTTATTCATCGGGTGCCCTTGCTTCGTCATGGCAAACGATAGGTGGGGCTCACTATTATTTTGACTCACAGACGTTCATCATGTTTAAGGGTCGTCAAAAGATTGATGGAAGAACCTATATTTTTGGTGACTATGGCCTCGCAAATGGATGGTACAAAGACGGAGCAGATTGGTATTACTGCTCTAACGGTATTGCGGCCACTGGCTGGAAACTCGTTAACGGCGCTTGGTATTATCTCGACCCAGCCTCCGATGGTAAGATGTCCGTTGGGTATTTAGACCTTGGCAATGCAGCTTATTATTTAAAGCCTAACGGGGCTATGGCTGTTGGTTGGGCTCAGGTCGAGGACGGCTGGTATTTCGCCTCCCAATCTGGTGCACTTATTTCTGGCTGGTATAAAGAGGGCACGAGCTGGTATTACCTGGACCCTGTTAGCCATCTCATGAAAACGGGCTTATTTGAGGTGGGCGGCAACGATTGTTTTGCAAACCAGAGCGGTAGGCTTGTGGTTTCAAGCTGGGTTACCGTTAATGACGGCGTCCAAAGATACGCTGATGATAATGGATATCTTTGCAAGGATGTGGTTCGCGAAAACGGCACTATCCTAAAAACCGCTGGAGCTGATGGTTGGCAGGTTGCGTCCGGCTGGGTTAATGTCGCAAATCTAAGGTTTTACGCTGAGCCCGGAACGGGTGCCATTCATCTTGGATGGCTGCAGATTGACGGCGATTGGTATTGGTTTGATGCCGATTCTGGCGTGATGAAGACCGGATGGGTTTTTACTGGTGGTGCATGGTATTACCTAAACGCTGACGGAAAAATGGCAACTGGTTGGAAATGCCTGAATGGAACATGGTATTACCTTGAGTCCAATGGAAGCATGCATGTTGGCTGGCTTAAAGATTCGGGTAAGTGGTATTGGTCAGACGGCAGCGGCGCTATGGCAACGGGGGCAAGGACCATCGATGGCGTTCGTCGAGTTTTCTGGAGCGATGGCCAGTGCGACAAAGTTGGCTGGCAAAATCCAGCCCAGTATCCTCAGGTCAGTTCTTGGACTGTTCAGCTGCCTAGCTATTGCACCGGATACTTTACCTATGTGACCCCTTCTCGCATTTCTGTCGAAGCAACACGGGAAGATTGCGTGAATGCCTTTATTCAGCGTGCCTATGAGTATATCGGTACGCAATATATTGAGCCTTGGTCTACCGCTCCCGGCGGAGCTGTTGATTGCTCTGGTTTTGTCTTGCAGTGCCTTTATGCTACTGGCATGGATATGGGTGTTTACAACCCTTATAACCATCGCTGGGATCCAAGCCAAACCTACAATTCCATGAATTGGTATCGAAGCAATATCTTTATGCCCGTGAGCACGAACTCGATTCAACGCGGCGATGTGATTTATTACCGCGGGCATATTGCGATTGCGCTTGGCGGCGGCTTGATGATTGATTCCTGGCCTCATCAAGGTGTCGGAATTCATCCTATTAGCGCAAGGGGAAATGTAATCGGCGCAGCTCGTCCGTTTATTTAATAGATTCCCTGCAAGACAGTCGGTACCGGTTGGGGGCCTGAAATGAATGCTCGGATTGATCATCGAATTTGCTGGCGAGTAATTGGCTTGATGCTATTTTCCGCCTTACTCTCAGTTACAGCCCCCGCATTTTCTTGCACTGCTTATGCCGTGGAAGAGGGGGCGGATAACGGTGTCGTAGAGCGCGACTCGACAGGAGGGCCGGGAGCATTTGTCGGTGGCGGTTGCTCTCAAGACTCCAGCGATTGTGCCGGCAATACAACGGAAGATTCGAGCCTACAGGTTGTCGAAAGCCATGACCCGTCGACTACAGAACAACTATCTGGATGGCAATGGAACGGTTTGTCCTGGTATTACTATCTAGATGGCTGTCGTTTGACCGGAATGCAGAATATTGACGAGTCGTTGTACTACTTGGACCCCGCTCGTGACGGCGCAATGAGCTGCGGCTGGATTTTTACTGGAAATAAGTGGTATTTCGCGGGTCCGTCAGGCGCTTTAGCAAGTGGCTGGCAGTTTATTGGAGACCAATGGTACTGGTTTGACTCCCTTAACAGCTGTTCTATGGCTACTGGTCGTCGTGTTATTGATGGGCACCCTTATCTTCTTGGAACCTATGGACTGATTAATGGATGGTGCCTTGATAACGGTTTATGGTATTGGGGTAGTAATGGTGAAGTCTTAACCGGCTGGCTTCAAACTGGCAATAACTGGTATTGGCTTGATCCCGCCAATGATGGTGTTATGTCTAGAGGAATCGTTTCTGTCGGTTCGTCTCGTTACTATTTATCGGATTCCGGCGCAATGGCTGTTGGTTGGGCGTTTGATGGGACGGACTGGTATTACGCTGACGGTTCCGGCGCACTTGCATCGGGCTGGCGTTTGGTGAATGGCGTTTGGTATTGGCTCAATGTCGCAAATGACAATAGAATGGCTACCGGCTTTTTGTCATCGGATCCAATCAATATCATTTTTCTTCAACGGGAGCGCTGTCACTCGGCTGGTTTATGAGCGATAGAGACTGGTATTACGCTGAGCCTTCTCATGCGTCGGGCATTGTAAAGACGGGATGGCTGAAGGACAATAGCCATTACTATTATCTCGATCCTGCCGCCGACGGCAAAATGCTGCTAGGTCATTTTTCTGTAAATGGGAAAAGCTATTATGCAAAAGCTTCAGGCGCTGTTGCTTGTCGTGAATGGGTAGATGTCCAGGACTCGGTCCAGGATGAGCCGTCTAAGGCTTTTGCTGGTTCTGATGGCTCATTGTGTGGAGCATTGCGTAGTGGAAAGCTATTTACAACAAACGGTGATGGCGAATTAGCCGAAGCTCACGGTTTTGTGACGCTTGGAGGGTGCAAGTTCTATGCTGATCCAACCGATGGCTCCCCCTGCTCTGGATGGAAGAACGTTAACGGAAAATGGTACTTCTTTGATGAGACCGCTGGCTATGCACGATCTGGCTGGCTGTACAAGGATGGCTCCTGGTTCTATTTGGACCCATCTACCTACGTTATGAAAACCGGCTGGGTTGCCGTTAACGGATCTTGGTATTACCTGAATTCGTCTGGTTACATGCAGACAGGATGGCTCAATCTGGGCGGCATCTGGTATTGGCTTGACGCTAGTGGCGCTATGGCTACTGGCTGGCGAGTTGTCGACGGGACTTGGAATTACTTTATGGCAAACGGCGCGTGGGTGTCAGACTATATGGATGCTAAGGCTCAAAGCTATTCAAGCAATACAAGTTGGCTGATACTTGTCGATACGTCACGTTGCGTTACGAGTATTTACACTGGATCCTGGAATAATTGGTCCTTAAACCGTCGCTATGTATGTTCGACGGGAAAAGCTAGCACGCCAACTGTGATAGGGGAGTATCAAGTCTACGGAAAGGGATACTCCTTTGGGCATGGATATACTTGCTATTATTACACGCAATTCTATGGTGATTATCTGTTCCATTCTTCGCCCTACTACGTTAATAGCAATCGCGTGATGGATCCCACGATGGGTGTTCCATCCTCTGCGGGATGTGTTCGTCTTGAGATTCAGAACGCAAAATGGATTTACTATAATATTCCTTATGGAACAAAGGTTGTTACGTATTGAGTAGTTGGTTGATGTAACTACTTTCGCTTAATTGGCTTAACCGTTCGAGATCAGGTGAAAATCTTATTATGAGAACGTGGCCCTAGCGTCCGTTTAATGAAGGGAATCCGCCCTAGAATCTGATAGATGAACGACAACGCTTTAATTCGACAGAAAGAGTGAAATGTCGGGAAATCGTTATTTCAGTTTTATGAGTGCGGTTTGCTTAGCATTAATTAATATCGTTCCCCTTTTAAGCCCCACGGTTGCCTTCTCATTAAGCGAAGATTGTGTTGTTGAGGGCGTTGATGTCTCTATAGCTCAATCGGGGCAATAGACATTTGTGTCATCGGATGGCAATCGCTTGGCTTTAAATTCAGCTGATTTCAAAGTGTTATCGATTCGTCAACATATGAATATACCGTTGATACGATTTCTCCAGAGGTCTCGGTTTTTGTCATTAACGGGTCTGCGCTGACAAGTGGAATCGATTATGAAGTTATTTATTTGAATAATATTGCGCCTGGTCGTGCTGCTATAAGTGTAAATGGGCTTTGCCGGCGATACTCGGCAACGACGCGGCGGCGCTGCTGGACGCCTATGGCGTGGAGGACGCGGCGCTCGACGATCTCGACCTGACCCCGGGGCTCATAGGGCGGGCGCGCACAGAGAGGGGCGATGTCCCTCTGGCTAGCCTGAAGGCGAAAACGGAATAGACGGACCGACCGTCCGGCTGAGTCTGCTAAGAGGTACCTGGCGGAGGGCGGAACATGGCCACCGGACCTGTCGAAACACATCTCCACTGTTCCTTCAGCTGGGAAAACGGCGCCCCCGCGGCCCGGATGGGGGCTCGGGGGCGTTCGGTAAATGCAGGAGTGAGCTATCAGCTCAATATGTTCGGCTGCAATCGGAAATCAACCGATAATCTCATTCTCTCTCTGTTGCATTTTATGATAATCGCTAACAAAAAACGCTAGCATAAATACTAATGCCAACCCATAGGATAGTGCACCGGTTAAACTCACTCCATTCATTCCTAATTGAGGCACAAGAATGAATGATAAGACGATAGACATTGCAGACGCGGCAATGTTGCCGAAAAAACTTCCTCTAAAATCTCTAATTGACAGAAGCAAATCGTTAAAAAACCAGGCAAAAGCGGTGAAATACGTACAAATTAACACCATACCAAGTAAATTTGTGTACGCAATGATCTTTGACCCGAACAAAATCGCCAGGATCGGGCGCGTAAAAACTAGCAAAAGCACCGATAAGCCAAAAGTAGCCGCGGATATATACACGACTACTTTCTTTAATAACCGAAGCCCTTTCCTTCTATCTTCATTGAATCGGGCTGCAAATTCCCCAAGCAATGGACTATATATATAGCCTGCTCCCATTTGAACAATGGTTGCCGGAGATGCTACCGAAGAATAGATTCCCAATGCCGCTGCTCCAAATGAAGCCGCCAAAGCCTGTTTTGGAATTGTCAGAACAGAGCTACTGCAAATCTGGGCAAGCACGATTGGGGTTAAGGACAACAGCACCTTAATGGATTTGTTTAGATTTAATTTGAGCTTAATTAGCTCAAGTAAGCTTGCCTTCTTTTTGTCATAAAGAAATAAAACCATGATGTTTGCAATCGCTATGACTCCGACAGCAGCTTCAAGCGAATTGGTAACTGAAAGAGCAATTATGAACAAGAGAAGACTGCTGACACCCTGAATAATGTAAGAAATGCCGATGAAATCCATGCGCAGATGCTTTTGGTCAATTGCATGGAATCCTTCAATTAGGTTAACCGCCATTGAATATATTAGATAAAGCACGATAACGGGCAGTGATTGCAAGCTACACGTTATAAGTGAATAAGCAATACCTAAAGCAAACGCTAAGGTGGTGCTTACCAAACGAAGTCCAAGGTACTCGCCAGTTTTTAATTCATTTTGGACGTCCGTTACCTGAATGGTTCGCAATCTAAACTCGGCAACTGGTTGAACAAGGCTTGAAATTGACATGGCTAATGCCAATCCGCCCGCAGCATCAAACCCATGCGAAAAACGGACGACAGCAATTGTTATTAAATAATTGCAGCAAAGTCGAATCACGGATCCAACGGAGTTCCACAACATATTCTGCTTAAGACTGAGTTTACTTGACAATGTTTCCTAGCCTTACCGCTTGAGCCTACGTTTTTCGGTATTTAGCGCTTTTGAGAGAAGCTCACCGAGGATATTTAATCCAAATAAAGAACAAATGATTCTTGCAAATTTAACTCGCGTCTGCGCATCATATTCTAGAATCCATAGATTTTTCCTCAGCTTCGCTATGTAATTAATTCTGTTCTGGTCGGTTTTGGGCATTGAGAAAACATTTGCGACTAACAGCACGAATAAATATGCAACAAAATTATTCGCAACTATAATATTTTGCGAGTTAATTGGTTGGGTCTCGATTGCAGATAGATGTTTATCGATAATGGACTCTATGGAATTCACTACATTCGCACAGTTTGCTTTACTGCTCGTGGATGATGCGGAGTTTCTTCTGTAGACGTAGTAGCTTGAATCAACCCATTTGATTGATTTGGCATAGTAAAGTAGTTTTAACGACCAATCACTGTCTTCATTATGCTTAAGGTTTTCATTGAATTTTAAATTATTGGAGACAACCAGCTGCTTTTTCACGATTTTGCCACTGGCTGATGAATAATAATTATTCTCTTTCAGTAGAGAGAGGACGGCAGTTTTAAAGTCCAGTTCATTAATCGATTTGGATATAGGAACAACCGGAAGATTCAACTTGCCAACGTATTCGATATACTCACCCATTGGCCAAGCAACGATATCAGGCTCATTATTGTTTTGTATTGTTGATTGCAATGCAGCAAAGGCATCGGAGCCTTCAATCCAATCGTCGTTGTCTATAAACATTATGTATGACCCCGATGAGAGCCTTATGCCGTCGTTGCGGGCGGCTGATGCCCCACCGTTCATAGGCCGTCTGTAATATTTGAATCGGTCATCATTTTCAGCATATTCCTTGCAAATTATTTCAGAGGAATCCGTGGAGCCGTCATCTATAAGAAGGGCTTCATAGTCTGTGAAAGATTGATATTTGACTGAATCAAGACAGCGGCGAAGATAATTGGCTGAATTATAAACTGGAATAATAATTGATAAATACATCTACGTCTTTCCACGGTCATTATGGTATACGTTGCTAACAATAGTACCTAACTTTAAATTAGAGTTCACCTGCAGCATGATGCATTTTAAGGGGATATTCTTGATGCATATCTTGCATTCATTCAGAGCACAGCGGTGTAGCGGATGATTGGACGCTCTATTATGAGACGCGTATGATTAATTTTGTTACTTGAGCTATTCTTCTCTTTCCATTCCATAATGCTGTGAAGCGGTATTAACTGCGACTTGCTACTGTAAGGTTTTATTTTGAGGTTGATATGACAGACGATAGTGCGCTGACCCAGCTTAAAGCTGTTGAACTTTCTATTCTGAATGCAGTTGGTTCTCTTTGCGATAAGTTTGGAATTAAATGGTGGCTTGACGGGGGCACTTGTCTTGGCGCCATGCGCCATAAGGGGTTTATTCCTTGGGATGATGATATTGATATCGGGATGATGCGTTCTGATTACGATCGTTTTTGCAGCATTGCTTCCACTGAATTGCCCGACGGCTATTCCTTCCATGATTCTCGTAATTCTTCTGGTTATGCGGCGATGTTCTGTAAAGTCTATAAGGATGGCACTCGCTTCGAGAACCAGGAGGGGAGAGATTCCGGATCCGCTATGGGTATCTTCGTCGATGTCTTTCCATACGACTATCTATACGAGGAGCCTGAGATTAGATCTCGTCAGCTCAAACTTGCTTTGAATGCTCAGCGCCGTTCTTACCTATACCATTCTGGGAATATCACTGTTCCTCATCGAGGCTTCCTTGGCTTTATCGAAAAAGCTGGTTGCAAGGCGCTGCATTTTATTGAGAGAGCGTCCAACAAGGACCCCCTTGAGTATCAGCGCCAGTTCAATCGCGCTATTCCTGATAGCAGTGTTGGCGCTGTTGGCAGGAAGTGTTTAACTCTTGCTTGGCCAAATATGAATCCTGTTTCGGTGGATGACATTTTTCCTCTTGCCCAAGCGGAGTTTGAGGGAGAACTCTATCCGGTTCCGAGGCTAACCGACAAGTATCTTACAACGATGTATGGGGATTGGCGTGCCATTCCCAAAGAGGAAGACCGCCATACCCATTTACCCCTTCTAATTGACTTTGGGAATGGGGAGATTTGGGAGCCCAAGAAATAGTATGAGATCTCGCTACGTTCTTTTTTCCGCACTTTATCCGCCTCATATGGGCGGCATTGAAAACTTCACCTACAACTTGGCGCACGCACTCGTTGATCGCGGCAATGAGGTATTGGTGGTTACGAACGATACAAATGGTTTAGGTGCCGGTATTACCGATGAAGACGGGGTAGATGTTCTTCGCCTGCCCTGTTTTCCTTTTTTTTCGGGACGCTTTCCCGTTCCTAAGTTAAATGCTTTATCACGTAAATTGTGGAAGCATATTGAGCGCCAGCACTTCGATGGCGTTCTTGTAAATGCTCGTTTCTATATTCACTCGCTTTACGGCATTAGGTTTGCAAAGAGCATGGGGATAACGCCTGTTGTCCTTGATCATGGTTCGGCTTATCTTTCATTCAGTAATCCAGTGATAGATCCCTTGGTCCGTACATATGAGCGCCTAATAACGGCCTTGGGCAAGCGGTTCCATCCAGACTATTATGGCGTTTCGAGCAAGAGTGTTGAGTGGCTTAGGTCTTTTGGTATTGCAGCAAAGGGAGTTATCCCCAACTCAATCGATGCTAAGTCATTCAGGGAGATGTCGTCGGGGCGAGATTTTCGTAATGAGCTTGGTGTAGGAGCTGGGTCCTATTTGGTCTGTTTTGTCGGACGGCTAATTCCTGAAAAAGGCATTAAAGCCATTCTTGAGGCTTCGAGAAGCCGCAGGCTTGTCGAAGCTGGCGTCGTCTTTGTTCTGGCGGGTGATGGTGCATTATCAAAAGAAGTTGATGATGCTCAAGGTGAATCGCTTAGATGGGTTGGACGGCTTTCATCTTCCGACATCTCCTCACTCCTTCAGCAGTCCGATCTGCTGTGTCTCCCTACACGGTCGGAGGGCTTTGCTACAACTTTGCTAGAGGCTTCTTCGTGCGGGTGTCCTTCTGTTGTTACGGATGTGGGCGGGGCGCGAGAGCTTTTTCCAAACGAGCATTTCGGAACAATTATTAGCTCTATGGATTCCGAGGATGTTGAGCAGGCCATTTATTCGCTTGTCAAAAACCCTGATAAGTTGGCTGAGCAGTCTCGTTTATGTCGACGCATGGTTGAAAATGAGAGTTCATGGGATAAGACGGCGTCTTTGGTTGAAAAAGTGCTTTCTGGAACTAATGGGTAAAACGATCGCATGTCACCATTGCTTCTCAAGAACATCATCGTCACGGGCGGCTGCGGCTTCATCGGCAGCAACTTCGTGCACTACGTGGTGGACAACCACCCGGGCGTACATGTCACCGTCCTGGACAAGCTGACCTACGCCGGCAACCCCGAGAACATCGCGGGGCTGCCCTCCGACCGCGTGGAGCTCGTCGTCGGCGACATCTGCGACGCGGAGCTGCTGGACCGCATCGTCCCGGGCCACGACGCCATCGTGCACTACGCCGCAGAGAGCCACAACGACAACTCCATCGCCGACCCGGAGCCCTTCCTGCGCACCAACGTCGAGGGAACCTTCCGCCTGCTGGAGGCCGTCCGCAAGCACGGCATCCGCTACCACCACGTCTCCACCGACGAGGTCTACGGCGACCTGGCGCTCGACGACCCGGCGAAGTTCACCGAGGAGACGCCGTATAAGCCGAGCTCCCCGTACAGCTCGACCAAGGCCAGCTCCGACATGCTCGTGCGCGCCTGGACCCGCACCTACGGGCTTCGCGCCACGATCTCCAACTGCTCCAACAACTACGGCCCCTACCAGCACGTGGAGAAGTTCATCCCCAGGCAGATCACGAACATCGTCGACGGCGTCCGCCCCAAGCTCTACGGCCGCGGCGAGAACGTCCGCGACTGGATCCACACCGAGGACCACTCCAGCGCCGTCTGGGACATCCTCACCAAGGGCCGCATGGGGGAGACCTACCTCATCGGAGCGGACGGCGAGAAGAACAACATCACCGTCCTGCGCATGATCCTGGAGGCCATGGGACGCGACCCCGAGGACTTCGACTGGGTCGCCGACCGCCCCGGCCACGACCGCCGCTACGCCATCGACAGCACGAAGCTCCAGCGCGAGCTCGGCTGGAGCCCGGCGCACACCGACTTCGCCGTGGGCCTGAAGCAGACCATCGACTGGTACGTCGCCAACGAGTCCTGGTGGCGCCCGGCCAAGGAGGCCACCGAGGCACGCTACCGAAGGCTATTCCATTCATTCTTTGCGTCAGGCTAAGACTAGGGGGCTTGTTGGAGCTTTTACTCCAGCGTACATCTGATTTTTACTGGCTGGATTCCGCGAGCGAGCTGTCGCACTTGTAATTCTTGTCGACAACGGCTTGGCTGTAATTTGAGTTTTATTAAAGTGCCTATGGTATCGGAAGACTGATATGGATGCTGTTAGGAGTGCAAACAGCCGTAAATTTGCTATCGTACTAAGAGTTATCATCTATCTTGTTTATCGAATGTATAAAGAATCACCTAGATGATGCCGTAAAGCATTATGTTGATATTTAAGGACGGTTCGTACGTGACGAATTTGCCAAAAGTTCTTGTTGCGATTCCTGCTTATAACGAAGAGGAATGCATAGAGGGCACTATTCTTGAACTAAAGAGAGTGGCCCCGGAGTTTGACTTCGTCGTCATTAACGACGGCTCTCGAGATTGCACTCTCGAGCTTTGTACGAATTTGGGATGCAATGTTATTAATATGCTAATTAACTGCGGCTTGACGGTTGGATTTCAAACGGCAGCTTGTTATGCGCTGGAGAATGATTACGACTACATGGTTCAATTCGATGCGGATGGACAACATCGGCCTGAGTATATTTCGGAGCTTGTTTCGAAGGCTCAATTTGACAACGCTGACATAGTAATTGGTTCTCGTTTTTTGTCGATGCGTAAAGATATGTCAATGCGCATGTTTGGTTCGAGAATGATTACTTTCATTATTAAAATGTTAACTGGTAAAAGGATTAGCGATCCTACGTCTGGATTTCGACTTTTCAATCGAGACGTTTTAAAAGAATATTCCTGCAACGATACGCTCAATCCTGAACCCGAGTCCATCGCCTTCTTTATCAAGCAAGGTTATAAGGTATCGGAAATACAGGTATCCATGCGCGAGCGGCAGGGTGGAGAGAGCTATTTAAATCCAATTAGGTCGATTCAATACATGGTTCGAGTATTTGTCACGCTTCTTATTGTTCAATGGTTTAGGTGATTGCATGTCAACTTCCTTGCGCGTGTTTCTTGTTGCCTGCGCTGTGATTGTTTTTATTTTCGTTGTACACAACCTCAAAAGATGCAGAATGCAGGTTTTGGATTCTGTTTTTTGGCTTTTATTTAGCACGAGCTTCGTGGTGCTTGGCGTTTTCCCGGAAATTGCCTCATTTTTTTCAAACTTGTTGGGATTTATGTCTGCATCAAATCTTGTCTTTCTATATGTTTTAGCAGTCCTAGTGGTTCGTGATTTCAGAATTTCGTTACGACTGTCAAAGCAGGAAGAGCGCCTTAATTCGCTAGTTCAGGCTGCGGCGCTTGATACAAAGAGGAAATGAAACTGTTTGGCTCACTCATTACTGTATTGAGTTTCTCAGTGTTATATTTTTTCTATGGTACTTTCAGTGTCTTGGCACCCATTCTTCTTCTATGCTTTTCGTTCTATATGGCTGTTTTGCTATGTCTAATATATGACTTCCCGGGAGTTGTCCATTTGAAATAAAATTAGATTTCAAATTGTTTATTCACTTCGTTCGTGAGGTATTTCATGAGTTGGTCGCTGTTGTTCATCGAAGCTTTTATTGCGGCCTTTGCATTGATTTTGCCGGGCATGTTGGCATCGCGAGCATTTGGAGTTCCCTTTAAACTGTCTCTTTCCTTTGGCCCTGTAATCAGTGTCTTCTTTTTGGTCTTTATGGGCATCATTCTCCGGTTTGTTGGAGTCGCCGGTGGCTATTTTGCCTTATTGATCTCGTTGTTCTTCTTTGCTGTGGTCAGTGGCATGGCGTGCTATTTCCGCTTTCACGGACGAAGCGCTTTTTTTGATAACGATATTGTCTCCCAGCTTCCGTATCTGTGCGCCCTTGCCCTATCTGTTCCCGTGTCGGTTTATTTTTTTGTTCGCGGCATTGGTCTGCCGGATAACTTTCTTCAGGTATATGACAATTCGTTTCATTTGAGTGTAATTCAGAGCATGAAGCACGCCTCTAGCTATTCAATCCTCTCGGTTGGATCGTATCTCGAGGCGGGATCAGAAGCGTTTAGTCCTAATGCAAGCACCGGTTTTTATCCCGCTGCTTGGCATATCATTGCCGCTCTCGTTGCACGTACGTTCAATATATCTGTTATGGCGGCCATTAACCTCACCAATTTTGTATTCGTCGCGTTTGTATTGCCCTTGGGTATTCAGTCCTTCATTGCGGTTATTACCAAGGATGATGTGCGAAAGGGCATTTGCGCCGCTGTCGTAACGCTTGCTTCGACCGCCTTCCCTTGGACATTGCTCTACTGGGGGCCTGTCTATCCAAATTTCGCTGCGTTTTGTGCCGTTCCTGCTGTTGCCGCTGTTTTCATCTGGTTTATGCAAAGCTTTGAAGAAGCTCGGTCTGTTTGCACGGTTCATTGTTCTGTCCTTGCGGCCTTGCTCTTTGGCATGGTGGCTCTAGTGGCTTTGCAACCGAATGCGGTTTTCACGCTTGGCATTCTTTTGGTTCCTTCGATTGTTGTCTGTGTGGGCGGTCTAATTGAGCGCCAGCTGCTTCGCAAGCAATCGATTTCGGCCAAGTTTGCCCATTATGCATCACGCTGCCTTGTGCTTTTTGCTGTTGCCATCATTTGGTTTTTGATGACGAAAGCAAGCTTTTTGCAAGGGGTCATCAACTTCCATTGGCCTTCCTTTACGTACATCTTTGATGCCGTGTGGAGGTCATTCTCCTTTTCCTTTAATGAGAATACGCCCTGTATTCTTCTTGCATGTCTGGTTGTCCTTGGTAGCCTCTGGGCCTTGGGCAATAGGTCCTTCCGTGGCTACTTCTTCGTCTATCTATTTTCCGCGGTTCTGTTTGTTGTCGATGCTACTCAAGACGGTTTTATCAGGCATTTCCTTACAGGCTTTTGGTATACAGACCAATATCGCGTCGCTGCGATGACCGCACTGTTTAGCATTCCGCTTTCGACGCTTGGTCTCGACTTTATCTTGAGAAAAGTTCAGAGCGCATTTTCCGTTTCTGTTGGGATGGACCGTTCTGCCAGGTATCTCCCCCAGGCGCTCTGCATCGTCCTGATTGCCTGCGGCTTGTTTTGGCCCGAAAGTGTCAACCCGTCCATTAACAACTATTCCCCGGTCGGATTTACTAAAAGCGTGCTTAATTACATGTATAGTATCTATGATGTCGATAATAATCTGACGTCCGATGAGTTGGCGTTTCTTGGCGAGGTCAAGCAAATGGCCGGTGATGAGCTGATTATCAACAATCCCTTTGACGGCAGTGTCTACGGATATGCCGCAAACGACCTTAATCTCATGTATCGAAAGTTCAGCTCCTTTGGCAAGGGCGAGACGGCGGTCAGCAAGCAAATCCGCCATGGACTCGACCGCATTTCTTATGATTCGCTGATTGCGCGTGACGTTAAAAAGGCTGGTGCCAAGTATCTTCTCGTTTTAGATTACGGCGAGAACGGACGCGAGGGTGTGGATATGCCTGGTTATCATAAGTCTGGCTGGACGGGCATTGATTCGATTGATGATTCCACCCCTGGTTTTTCGCTTGTCTTAAGTAAGAAAGATATGCGCCTCTACTCAATTGAATAGAGGCGCTGTCCTCATTTGCGGGGCATATAGTTTTTATCGCCCAGTTTGGCTCTTTTGTTTTGACTGGAAATACCATTTGGAAATCGGGCGTGGAAGCACGTATAAGATGCCCGTAAGTAAGGCAATGATAGCGAAGCGGACAATTAGATATCCGATCCACGGCGCTAGCGGAAGATTCTCGACGATACCGGAAACATATCGGTAGGGAAACACGTTTAACTCAATAAGATGCATGCAGAAGAACGGGAGCGTGTACTTTCCGATCCAAGCGATGGGCTTCGTGACGCGTGGAATATGCTTGCAAGCCATTTGGCATAGCTTGAGAATCACCAATGAACCAAAAATGCTCCCGATGACATCCTGCGTCCCGTTAACGTAGGTGTTTGTCACCATGTAAAGCTTTCCAAAGCATAGGGCTGAGTAGCCCCATATTCCCGCCATGAACAACCAGCAGATGGGTTCGATTGAGTTTTCATCGAGTAGGGCGTGCTTTCTAATGATCTGTCCAATGTACAAAAAGAGCGTTGCACTCAATGCCTGTAGGATGCTCCAAGGAAGCCAAACGATTTGGGCCAGAACGTTGCCGCAGAAGAAAAAACCCAGAACCAAAATTGCGGGATGTCGAAATTGATTAACGACGGTCAGGAGCATTTTGCCAAAGAAAAGCGCGAAGAGATACCAAAGGGCTCCGATAGCGGATACGAATGCTGGGGTTGCGGGCGTGATACCTCCACAGCCGTAGAGGCTTGCCATAAACCAGTGGTTGGCCATCTCTATTGGGTTAGTTTTCCCTGTTAAGACTGCCCCTAAGAACGAGCATCCAATTACGCCTATACAGGTAATCAGATAAGGCATCAGAAGCGATTTGGCATTCTTTTTAACGTAGTCGAGTGTGAGTTTAGCCTCGGGCTTGCTAAAGAATCCGCTGACAATAAAAAAGAGAGGCATATCAAATGAGTAGAAAATAGAGGCAAGCCTATCTGGTGTCCCCAGATATGTTGAGTGGCCAATGATGACGCCGGCAAGTGCTATTGCTTTTGCGACATCAAACTCGGGATATCTTTTTTTCACTGAATGCTCCTTATCGAGGGTCGTAATTATTTGAAAGACCTAATCCATTCACGCCGTTAATGCGGACGTTTCAATAGGTCTTTAACTTCCAGTATTGAGTGTAGCTTACGGTCTGCTTGTTTGCAGGTGGCGGTCTTTGAGGATTCAGTCTCGTTCAGAGCCATTTGTTATAATCGATTCATTTGAGTTGCATACCATATGTGTCATGCTTGTATTGGAGTCATTGTGTCACAAAACCAGCCGCTCGTTTCGGTACTCGTGCCTATTTGCAATGTCGAGAAATATCTCGATGAGTGCCTTAGCTCTCTGAAGAATCAGACTCTCAAAGATATTGAAATCATCTGCATCAACGATGGCTCTACGGATTCTTCCTTGGAGATCATCAATGGATTTGCGTCTGAAGACCCCCGATTCGTTGTTATTGATAAGCCAAATTCCGGCTACGGCGACTCCATGAATCGTGGTCTTGAAATCGCCAAGGGTAAGTATATTTCTATTCTTGAGTCCGACGATTTCTTGGATGCCGATGCGCTTGAGTTTATGGTTCAGCAGGCCGAGGACAACGAGCTCGATCTTTTTAAATGCAATTTCTGGCTCTATTGGTCGTCTCGCGATAGTTCAAGGCTTAATCGTCATGACGTCTATTTTCCCGCGATGAGTCAAGAGCTGATCGGCATGGGCGTACATAAGCCCATCGATGCGCCCGACGCATTCTGGGCCAAGCCTTCCATTTGGTCTGCGCTGTATCGTAAGGACTTTCTGTCTTCCAATAACATCTCGTTTCTTCCTACTCCAGGAGCGTCCTTCCAGGACACGAGCTTCACCTTTAAGGTCCTTGCCTGTGCACGGCGCGCAATGTATTCGGGAAAGGCGTTCCTGCACTATCGTCAGGATAATGAACATTCTTCGGTGAACAATCCGGGCAAGGTGTTTTGTGTTTGCGATGAGCATCATGAGATGTCGCGCTTCCTAAATGAGGACCGCCCTGATCTTAAGCCGGCGCTTGATCCTATTCGTGCCAAAGTGAAGTTCTATAACTACGATTGGAACCTTAACAGGCTGGCGCCTGAACTTCGTCGCGATTTTATTAGCGTCTTTTCTACTGAAATGGCTGACGAGTTGCAGGCGAATAACATTATTTGTGCCGAAGCTCCGTTTGACCGCTACGGCTTTAATCCTGGTGAGTTTGCTCGTGTAAAGGATTTTGCCGAGAACGCCGATCTTCTTAAGGTCCAGTATTCGCTTACGGGCTCCGGTAAGCTCAATACGATTCGCGAGTATCTTGCTGCTGGCGGCTTCTCTATGGTGGCTCGTATGATGAAGAGAAAGCTCCGCCGTTAATATGTCTGATTTATATTGCCCGTTGCTGTCGATCGTTGTCCCTGTTTATAACGTCGGCGGCTACTTACTGGATACCCTCGACTCGATTGCGGCTCAGTCATACAACAATATCGAGATTATCTGTGTTGATGATGGATCCACAGATGGGTCGGGCGAGCTGCTCGACTTGTATGCCGCTCGCGATTCTCGATTTGCTATCTATCACGAAGTTAACCGGGGAGTTTCCGCTGCTAGAAACTTTGGTATCGATAAGGCTCGTGGTGAGATTATCCTTTTTGTCGATGCCGATGACTTGCTTAAGCCTAATGCCTGTGATGTCGTTCGCCAGGCCTTCGACAATGACAGCCAAGTGGATATCTTAAAGTTCTCCGCCGATCCCTTTCCGATCGAGCTTTCCAATCCGTGGCTTACGTCGACGTTGTCATTAGATGATGAAGAGTATTTCGGCTACAGCGATAAGCTCGTCTTTTATGCTAAGACTAGGCCGTTTCCCTGGAATGGAGCTTATCGTCTTTCTTTCTTGCGCGATCATGGGCTCTATTTTCCTGTTGGTCTGACCCTTGGCGAGGACCAGGTGTTTTCGTTTGCCACGTTAGGAAGGTCTTCTCGCACAAAGCTGCTTTCTGACTCGTTGTATGACTATCGTCTGTCCCGCAAGGATTCGGCAATGTGTTTGATGGCACAAGATGAGAAGCTGCGCCTTCAGAAGCATCTGCAGGTTGTTGATTGCATCATGGCGGATTGGGATAAGCAGGGGAGATTCGAAGGCGAGTCGGGCCGCTCTATGCTGCTATTCGTTGCTGATTTCCTCGTGTTCGATCTGCTTAATATCAAGAATCAGGCAGATCGAGAGGAATTGCTGCAAGGGTTGCAGCGCGTACTTTCGAAGTATTTGACGATTGATGATATTGGACAGTTGCTGGCAAGCGATAGAATCCTAAAGTTCTATCAACAGCTACTTGCCCAAGACGGTCCTGTTTCGTTTGGTGCATCCAGCGTATATTCATTTGTCGCTCAACTAAAGGGATATAAGGCGGCGGTGTTTATGCTGATCGATCGAGCTAAATCTTTTCTTCTTACCGCCTGCGGCGTTTCGTCCACGGAGGACATGAAGGATGGTTTATTTGAGGATGCGCCTTCTATCTCCGAGGCGATTGAGGCGCTTAAATCTCGCTCATAATTCGTTTTACGGTAATGGTGCTGTTCGCGAATTGCGGCTATTGAAGCTCTAAAGGAGGGTGGTCGGGATGCTACTCCCAACCACCCTTTTATCATGTAAGTTGCTATGAAACTCTGTTCACTGTTAAACGGCCTAGCATGCGGTATTCTGACGATACTGTTTAAGCTTTACCTGGATGGGCCCAATGATGAAGGGGTCCACGACCGATGCCACCGCTAGCGCCAGTCCGTAGGCCAGCGCTGTCGCCAATATCCATGTGGCTATCCTAAGTGGCCATGAAAGCGTCGAATATCCGCCATCTAGTACGCCGTTATAGATAACAGATGTGGCAAGCTCAATCGTTGCGTATTGCAAGAGATAAATCGAATAGGATCTTTTTGCAGTCCACTCAATGATGTTCGAGAACGTTTGCGAGTGTAGCTTGATGCCATCAAACGCAACAAATATTGCAACGGTCACGATTACCCAGTTAAAACTCGGATCGGACCTTTCGAAACCAAAATATGCGCTCACAATATCGAAGATGAAAAAAAGAATACCTATTGACTTAATAAACCTAGTTTCCCGCCTGTCTAATAATGGTGTTACACGCTTAACGAAATACCCCAAGCAAAAGAACGTGAAATACGTTCCCCCAAGCAGCGATCGCGGTATGATGCGCTGAAACATGCTTACGGCTGCTGCAAGGGTTATATGCTGAGAGTTTATGAGCAAAGAGTTTGCTGCGCATGATAGTCCGCCCCATGCGTAGATTCCTAAGGTTACGAACAGGGCAATTTTGCAGGTACGGTCATCAAGTGCTTCGAACATTTTTGCCAATACTGGCGCAATAATAATATATGGAATGAGCGCTGGAACAAACCACCAGCCACCTTGGACAAGGCTACTGGTGTATCGGATGTAGTTGGTATCCTGAAGTGAGCCAGTCACTACTTTATAGGTGTACAGAAGCCCAGCATACACAAAGATGGGTAGCAGCAACGACAGGGCTTTTCCAAAGAGATAGTCCTTGTAGCTTTTCTTTAGAGGTTTCAGTGCGAAATAGCCCGACAGGCAGAAGAATATCGGGTCGCAAATAATGGCGCCTGTGCCTACTATCACGCCAGCGTTAATGCCGCGAAAACTGCCCAGTTGCGGTGCGATGTGAACAACAACAACTAAAAACATTGAGAGGGCTCTTAGAAGATCCCAGTTTGTAAGGCGCTTATTAGTGTTCATTGAGGCCTACTCACCTATTGAATTGCGCGTTTTGTATACCTGAAGCTCCCATTGTTTCTTTTCGACCTTGGCGACCGAGTCGAGGATGAAGCCCGTTGCCAGGCTGAGGCCGCACAGGAACATGAAACACGCGGCGAGCATGGCAGTTGGGAAGCGGGGAACCAGCCCGGTGTGGAAATACTCTACGATGATGGGGATGCCGAGCGCGAGGCCGATGGCGGCGAAGATCAGGGCGATGAGGCTGAAGAATTTGAGCGGTCGGTAGTCCTTGAAGAGCGTGCCGATCATGGCGATGACCTTAATGCCGTCGCCGACCGTGTCGAGCTTGGACACTGAACCAGCGGGGCGGTCCCGGTACTCCACCGGGACGTCCTTAATTCGCCAACGGTGATCGACGGCGTGGATGGAGAGCTCGGTCTCGATCTGGAAGCCCTCGCTCAGGACGGGGAACGTCTTGACGAACGGCTGACCCATGGCGCGGTACCCCGTCATGACGTCTTCGAAGCTGTAACCGTAGATCCACTTGATCATGGCGCGGACCAGGTTGTTCCCGAAACCGTGGAAGGCGCGCTTGTTCTCCTCGGTGTAAGTGCCGTTGGAGAGGCGGTCGCCCACGGTCATATCCGCCTCTCCCGCAAGGATAGGGTCGCAGAGCGCTCGGGCTGCTTCGGCGGGATACGTGTCGTCGCCGTCGACCATGAGGTAGCAGCCTGCGTCGATGTCGCGGAACATCTGACGGCACACGTTGCCCTTTCCCTGGCGCGGTTCGAGCCGCACCGTGGCGCCGTGCTCCAAGGCAATCTGGGACGTCCCATCGGTTGAGTTGTTGTCGTAGACGTAAACCGTGGCTCCGGGGAGTTCGCGGTGGAAATCGTCTATGACTTTACCTATGGTGACGGCCTCGTTATAGCAGGGAATGATAACCGCTGTGTTTGTATAGTCCAAGATGAATGCCCCCATAACTTATTACGGGTTGTTAGTATACCTGCCGTCAGATGCCTGTATTTGATATGGCGTACTTTTCCAGATTTACATCGCTGGGTTAGTTGCCGTCTTTGAAGGCTATACTTTCCACTGTTATGAATTACGAGACAAGGAGATGGTCCGTGACTGACAGCGTAGATAGTCAGAAAGCGGTGGCTAAGCCGGCCTCTCACGCTAAAAATGATTTCGAAAAAGACAAATACATCCTGAGGCAGCTTGTCACTAAGGATTTTAAGATTAAGTATCGTCGCAGCGTTTTGGGTGTTGCGTGGTCGGTACTCAATCCACTTCTTATGATGGTCGTCATGTCCATTGTGTTCTCGACCATTTTTGGTCAGAGCCGCAATGGTTCCATAACGCCCGAGATGTATCCGCTGTACCTGATTGTCGGCAACATTACGTTCTCGGTTATGTCCGAGTCGACGAACCAGGCACTCATGTCCATCATCGCGGCGTCGTCCTTGCTTAAAAAGGTTAAGGTGCACCGCTGGGTGTTCCCGGTTCAGAAGGTGCTGTTCTCGCTCGTTAACTTTGCCTTCTCTCTGGTTGCCGTCGCGCTGGTTATGCTGTGGTTCCATGTTCTTCCTACCTGGCATTTAATCTTGCTGCCGGTTTGCCTGTTTTTGCTTATGTGCTTTTGCATGGGCTTGGGCATGATGCTCTCGGCGCTTGCCGTATTTTTCCGTGATGTTATGCACCTGTGGACCGTCGTTATCACCGCGTGGATGTACCTGACGCCTATTTTCTGGACCACCGATTACATTAGCCAGATGGCCCATTGGATTCAGGTGTTGGTTGTTGTGAATCCCATGTACAACTACCTGCAGTTCATGCGCGATATATTCTTGTTTAACACGACGCCTTCCATGTTAACGCTAGGATTTTGCGTGTTCTGGGCCGTTTTTGCTTTAGTTGTTGGTTACGCCGTGTTCCATAAGACCGAGCACAAGTTTATTCTCTATATTTAAGGAGCGCTGTTATGTCTGCGACTACGGTTGATTACAGCAAGCAGCCTCTTGCTGTTGAGGTTAAAGACGTCACTATGATCTTCAATATGGCGTCTGAGTCTTTGACGAACCTCAAGGAATACTTTATTAAGCTTGCAAAGCACGAGCTCTTCTTTGAAGAGTTCCGCGCGCTTAAGCACATCTCCTTTAATGTTCATCGTGGCGAGGTTGTCGGTCTGGTTGGTACCAACGGTTCCGGCAAGTCTACGATGCTTAAGATCATTGCCGGCGTTCTGGAGCCCAGTGAGGGCGAGGTTAAGGTTCACGGCAACATCGCCCCGCTCATCGAGCTGGGCGCCGGCTTTGATCCCGAGCTTACAGCACGCGAGAATATCTACCTTAACGGCGCTCTGCTTGGTTATACCAAGGAGTTTATTGACGCGAGCTTTGACGATATTATCGAGTTCGCCGAGCTTAAAGACTTTGTCGACATGCCGCTCAAGAACTTCTCTTCGGGCATGGTTGCTCGTATTGCCTTTGCTATCGCTACTATTACCGAGCCCGATATCCTTATTGTTGATGAGACGCTTTCTGTTGGCGACGTGTTCTTCCAGCAGAAATGCGAGCGTCGTATTCAGCATTTTATTGAGAGCGGTGATGTAAGTGTGTTGTTTGTTTCTCACTCCATGGAGCAGGTTGAACGCATTTGCCAGCGTGCGGTTTGGATCGAGAAAGGCGACCTGCGCATGGATGGTCCCGTCGATGAGGTGTGCAAGGCATACCACGACCAGTTTAAGTAGGTTATAATTTGTTTTGCTGTGTAGACACGCTATTGGCGTGCTTGCATGGCTTTATGCTCCATTAGCTCAGTCGGATAGAGCAGGGGACTTCTAATCCCAAGGTCGACGGTTCGAATCCGCCATGGAGCACCTGTATTTATCGAGCCGTCAAACCGACGGCTCTTCTTTTATGGAGTTTGTGATGGGCACATTTTCGTCTGTTCGTATTGAGGCAAATTCCGATCTTCTTGAGACCGGTTTATCTGGTGCAGACGATCGCCATTCCTTAAAACGAGTACTTACGTACGGAACGTTTGATCTTCTTCATTATGGCCACATTCGCCTTCTTCAACAGGCATCTAAGCTCGGCGACTATCTTATCGTTGGGCTCTCAACTGATGAATTCAATGCTCTAAAAGGGAAAAAGAGTTTCTATTCCTATGATGTGCGACGTGAGATGCTTGAAGCGCTGCGTTATGTTGACTTGGTAATTCCAGAAGACAATTGGGATCAAAAGCCTCGGGACATAAAGATGTATCACGCTGATGTTGTGTGCATGGGAGGCGATTGGGCTGGCGACCCTCGCTTTGAATCATTGAAAGATATTTGCGATGTTGTCTACTTGAATCGAACTCCTGGAATTTCGACTACTGAGGTAAAGGGCAAGCTTGCTCACTAAAATTGCCCCGTGTATTGCATGGTAAACACGGGGCGATTTTTTATCATTAATCAAGCAGACGTTTCATGGTAAGATTTGAGGACCCATTTTCCAGCTCGCTATGATTGACGTGTTGGAAGTGGCTGTTAATGTCATTTGGAAGCTCGTAGATATCCCCATAGCGGCTCCAGAGGAATAAATCGGGGTTATTCGGCTCCTCGAGCTGTGTGCCCTCAAACGCTATGGCTTTAGTGGGAAAGAGGTCCGCAATGGGGTAGACCCATTGTTTCTGCTTTCCATCATCAAGGTTGTCGATAGCCCACATGATGCCCTTGGCGTGCTCCTTATCGGATATGATTCCGGCCGCTTTGGACTTTTCGAGGCATCGGTCGTAATGCTTCTGAATCAGGCTATTGTTCTCGCCCGAGTAATAAGGCTCGTCATGCCAGAATGCCAGCATTCTGTCTGACTCCATTTCTTCGACCATTTGAACACGGAGTTTTCGCTGTTCTTCGGCGAATTTGTTGTCAGTTGACGGAGCCCAGTCATAAATGAACAAATCCAGAAAACAGGGTATGTTTTCGTCGTTGTAAAGAAATCTAACTTGTCGACAGTGGACAAACCGGTCGTAAGCAATTGAAATTTTATAGCGGTTGTCATTTTCAACGATGTTGCATAGCTTTTTTAGATCATCGCGCATGATTCCAAGGTCGGTATCATCGTCCCAGGGAATAAATCCTTGATGTCTAATGGCTCCGATAAGTGTTCCGAAGTTAATCCAATACTTAATGTCGTTCTCTTTGCAGAGGGTATCGAATTCCCCCAATAGTTTTGAGCACCCAAGCTGTAAAAGCCTTAGGCCGCCAGTTGCTTTGGGCAACTCTCTAAAGAATCGCTCCTTTGCCTCCTGGATGTCCTCACCTGGCTGCCTGAATTCTTCCCAGGCAAACATTTTCATATGTTCGTCATGAGCATCGAGATTGAGAGAAAGAGATTCAATCATCGGAATTGCAATAGTGTCGAATTTGTAATTGATGTTCATATTGATGCCGTTGTCAGCGACTTCAATGCGTTGATATATTCTATCCAGCTTTTCTTGCAGTTTGAATATGTCCTCGTGCATAGTATGAAGTGATCTGGAGGATGCTGGTAAGAATTGCTTGATTTTGTTGAGCACTCGACGCTCCTTTCTCCGCGGTAGCTATTTTACTAAATCCAGGCAATCGCGCATTTGTATTCTATTTTATGGCGGTGAAAGTTAAATTAATTGAGAATGGATGGGGACCGCTAAGGTGATATTAGCAGACGCGATGCCGAAGACCCCTGCCATCCCGAGGTCGACCGACGGGATGGCAGGCATTCGATCGCCGCCCAGGCCACTCACCGAGCAGGCCATCAGCCCCATCATGGACGTTGGGGCCGTCCTGTCCTGCGGTGACGGGGCTGGACGGCGGGAACGGCTACGGGGGGCGGTCTCGAGACATGCATGGGCACGCTCGGCTTGAGGATCGTTCACGGATGCACCTCTGGCGTCGACGGTGGCGTGTGTGCTTGCGTGACCGCCGAACGTTGATTGTGGCGACGGCGGCGCGGGAGTCCATGCCGCGAGGACAAGGGTGTTCGTCGCCACCGATAACATGTTCCTCAGGAAGGTGCCGTTGCGATGGTTGAGAATGCGATCATATTTTGGCTGATGGCCGGTTCACGCGGATGGCTGTCGACCGACTTCATGAACTGGCGTACACATCAGCTTTCGTGATAAAACCTCGTTCAGGGTGTAATTGAGTGATGCTGTAGAAATTGGCAAATCGATAATTGGCGTCTTCCTGCTTTTTTTGGTTGATTGTCGCCGGACTGTGCTTTCTACTGCCCGTATCGCTCTATCGCTGTCTTGGTATGATATATAGCAAATTGTCGGTCGGCCGTTATTCTTTGGGAGCTTGCAATGATCGATTATCGCAATCCGTATACGCCCGGTGCGGGCGCGATGCCCAAGTATCTTGCCGGGCGCGACGATATTCTCGAAGCGGCTTCTCTTCAACTCAAGGCGCTTGCTGCGAACTACCAGAGCCGTTCGCTTGTTTTGTACGGCCTTAGGGGCGTTGGTAAAACAGTATTGCTTAACTCGATCGAATCAGTAGCCGAGGGCGAGGGTATTCTTGTCCGCCATATTGAGGTCGAAGAGAAGAAGGGTTTGATTGCTCCTTTGGCTTCGGCTTGTTGCTCGCTATCGGCTTCGCTTAATCGAATTGAACTCGTTAAGAGTAAATTGGAACAGATTAAGAACCTGTTTGCATCCTTAACGCTATCTGTTGATGCGGGCGATGGCTCGTTGTCTCTGGGCTTTAATGAAGAGGTTCTTGGGGCGTCTCTCGCCTCGTCTCATAATCTATCTGGCGATTTTACCGATATACTTGTCGTTCTAGGAAAATATGCTCAAGCTGCAGGATCTTCGATTTTTATTGGAATTGACGAGCTGCAGTATGCCAGTAAAGAAGAACTTGAAGCCTTGGCGTGCGCGCTTCATCGCGCGACCCAGCTTGGCCTTCCCGTTATGTTTGGCTGTGCCGGTTTGCCCAAGCTTCTAAAGATGCTGGGCGAAGCCAAGACCTATTCCGAGAGGCAGTTTAGCTTTGTGAAGGTCGATTCGCTTCCTCGTGACAAGGCGGTTGAGGCTATTGTCAGGCCCGCACAAAAGCTTGATGTGCGCTATTCCGACGAGGCTGTCGATGTCATCATTGACTATACAGAGGGCTACCCGTATTTCATCCAGGAGCTTTGTTCGACCATTTGGACTTCATCCGATAGTAAGTTCATTTCACTAGAAACCGTGCTCGGCTGCACCTCTATAGCGGATATGCGTCTTGACGAAGGTTTCTTTAGCGTTAGATACGATCGATGCACTCCAAGGCAAAAGGAGTTTTTGATTGCCATGGTTCGCTGCGGCGAGCTTCCCTGTACGCTCGCGAATGTGGCTCATTATATGGGGAGAGACGTTTCGTCTATTGGACCCCTACGAGCTCAATTAATTAGCAAGGGCATGATTTACTCCGCCGCAAGAGGAGAGGTTGATTTTACTGTACCTCAGTTTGATCGATATTTGAGGCGTACAGAACGAATTGACTAGTCGATTAAGAAGGGGGCCCGGCGCAGTAGCGAATGAACTGCGCCGGGCCCCCTGTTTGCTCGGGGTGGTTGGCTGAGCGTCCTCGCTCCTACGCCTCAGTCGGCTCCACGCCCAGCTCGTTGCGGACGAGCTCGAAGGCTGCTGCGATGGCCTTGTCCATGTCGTAGTACTTGTAGCCGCCCAGGCGACCGGCAAAGATCATGTCGCCCTCCTGCGCCGCCAGCTCCTCGTATTGCTTGTAGAGGGCCTCGTTCTTGGCGTCGTTGATGGGGTAGTAGGGCTCGTCGCCGGGCTTCCAGTCGGCCGGGTACTCGCGCGTGATGACGGTCTTGTCCTGCGTGCCGAACTCAAAGTGCTTATGCTCGATGATTCGCGTGTAGGGGATCTCGCGCTCGGTGTAGTTGACCACGGCAACGCCCTGGTGGTCCTGCTCGTCGAGCGTCTCGGTCTCAAAGCGCAGGCTGCGATACTCCAGCGTGCCCAGCTTAAAGTCATAGAACGCGTCGATGGGGCCGCAGTAGATCGTCTTGGCGGCAATGTCGGGCTCGGCGGCGATCAACTCCTTGTACTCCACGCCGCAACGCACCTCGATGTCCTCGAGCATGTTGGCGACCATCTTGGTGTATCCGCCCATGGGGATGCCCTGATAGCGGTCGTTGAAGTAGTTGTTGTCGTAGGTGAAGCGGCAGGGGAGGCGCTTGATGATGCTTACGGGCAGGTCCTTGCAGTCGCGGCCCCACTGCTTCTCGGTGTAACCCTTCACGAGCGTCTCGAAGATGTCGCGGCCCACGAGGGACAGGGCCTGCTCCTCCAGGTTTGCCGGCTCGCCGATGTTCTCGGCGGCCACCTGCTCGGCAATCTTGGCCTTGGCGTCGGCCGGCGTGACGACGCCCGGCCACATCTTGGCGAAGGTGTTCATGTTGAAGGGCATGTTGTACATGTTGCCGTGGAAGTTTGCGACCGGCGAGTTGACGTAGTTGTTGAACTCGGCGAAGCGGTTGACGTAGTCCCAGACGTCCTTCATGGAGGTGTGGAAGATGTGCGCGCCGTAGCGGTGGACCTGGATGCCCTCGACGTCCTCGGTATAGATGTTGCCGGCGATGTGGTCGCGGCGATCGATGACCAGGACCGACTTGCCGGCGCGCTTGGCGGCATTGGCGAATACGGCGCCCGAAAGGCCGGCGCCGACGACGAGGTAATCGTACTGGGACATGGATGTGCTCCTTTGTATGTCAATCGGACAGTTCCTTTAGTTTAGGGACAAACATACCTAATGTGTCGCCCCAAGGGTTAGTGTAGCAGTCGTTCCCTCGGCAGCTCCAAAGCGTGGGCGTTGCCTGGTTTCCAAATGATGTTAAGGACTCGCTATTCCGCCCTCAGGCACTCGGGCAAGATGCTTGCAACTGCATCCATCGCCTGTGGCCTCAGATACTGCTCATTGAGCTTCGTCTTTTTGTAAGCATAACGAGTGTCTGCCGAGTACTTGATCAATACGTCGGTGAAGAACCGCTCCCAGCTCAGGTAGTCGCGGCTTTCGATGTAGTTCGAGGGGTCCTCGAGAATCTTTGGGATATCGTTGCTGGGAATGAGGCCAGATTGCAGAAGCGTCCACTCGAATGATTCCGGGAGGAACAAGCGAACGTTCTTGTAAACGCGCTGCCCAAGCACCTTTTCGATGTAAGGGCCAAACGCTGCGCCGTCTCTTATGGCAAGGATGTTTTGCTCGGGACATTCGTGAATCGTTCGTTTTAGGTTTGCTACGCCGGTGGCGGAATAGCAGGGGATCCCGAGTCGGTTGCAAAGAGCGTTGTAGAATTGATAGCCAGATTTGCTGTCCTCGACAACTACGGCGTCGGGTATCTCGAATCCAACATTTAGATCCTGATACAACATGCTTGCCGTGTGGTCATATAGCGGCTTGGTCACCGAGTAGAAGCGTCTGTCGCTCTTGCGGCCATTAATTGTCTTGCTTGTGGTGTTGACTAGCTTTAGGATCTCGTCGACGCTGTAGGGGAGTTCGTTGGCGTCGCGACGAGATATCAGAACAAAATAGTTGGACGATCCGTTTACGGCTTTGGCGAAGTCCTTTGAGTAGATAAACTCGTTGCCCTCATCTAGAAAGACGATCGAATCTTCGATGATCGACAGCTCGCGCTCCCAGCGTCTGCCGGAAAGCGTTTCGCAGGGCACGTCACAACTGAGCGTGACGCCGCTCTCCGGTCCACGATCGTTGTAGTCGCGAATCATCGAGATGAGTGTCGTTTTGCCCGTGCCGCTGTTACCGCGAATGAAGGAAATGTTGCGTTTAAAGGTGAGTGTGTATTTGACCTTTGCACGCTCTACGACAACGGTATGCGTTCCCTTCATTACTCATCAACATCCAAAAAGTCATTCGTGGCGCCGATAAACTCCTGCATGTTTCTGACGATGCGGTCATCGTTATTAATGCGAATCTCAAAATGCTTCCAGGGGAATTTCATGATGTGGTAAAGGGTTACCAGCACATCCTGCTCTTTGCCAATTTTGAGCAGCCAGCGGGCGCAGTTATCTCCGCAAGTGGATGCATTAAACACCATGTTTGGCAGATTGCGCACCAGCAGCAGCGTCTTAACGCCGCCGGAAAGCTCGAGGGGCGTAATCGAACCGAGCTGTTTGCTGATGATGTTGTGGGGGCCGATGAGCTCTGATCCGTCCACGCTTTTAATCATCTGTGCGGCCATAGGGTCTTCGAACCATGAGTCCAAGTATGAGTTCCTAAAATAGGTTTCGGTATCGTAGATGGAACCGGGATAATCTCCCAGATGGATGCTTAACATGCGCGTCTCCAGACGTTGTGTGACTGCAACGATTGTATGCCAGTAATAAAGTGCCGCCAGTAGCGAGGTTGCTGCTGGCGGCACTGGCTATATTAGCGTGCGAATCGGCGTTGATGGATTTGCTCGCGAGGCTACTTTTCGAGACGCTTCCCCAGCAGCTCTAACGCATGCGCGTAGCCCTGCAGACCCTCGCCGGTGATGGTGGCGAAGCAGGCCAGGCGGGCGTAGCTTATCTGGCGGAAGTCCTCGCGGGTCTCGACGGCGCTGATGTGGACCTCGACGGCAGGGATGGCGACGGCCTTGAGGGCATCGAGGATCGCGACGCTCGTGTGCGTGTAGGCCGCCGGGTTGATGACGATGCCGTCGACCTTGCCGTAGGCCTCCTGGATCTTGTCGACGATGCTGCCCTCGTGGTTGGACTGGAAGACCTCGACCTCGTCGAAGCCCTGCGCGGCTCCTGCCTCCTTGCAGATCTGGACCAAGCGGTCGTAGTTGTCGCTACCGTAGATGCCCGGCTCGCGAATGCCGAGCATGTTGAGGTTGGGGCCGTTGATGACGAGTGCTTTCATGGTTGCTTCCTTTGTGGTTGGTTGGCGTGGCCGGTCTTGTGGTCTTCGACGTTTGCCCAGATAAAACCTGCCAAAATAAACCTGTCCCTTTTTGGCATTGATTAGAGAGCGGATGGGAGGGTGTCGAGGAGGGCTTGGGCGGTGTTGGCGGCGCAGTCGCGTGAGTCGATGATGTAGTCGGCCCAAGCGCGGTAGCGCGGCATGCGCTGCTCGGCCAGCTTGTCGATGCCATCGCGGGCGGTGATGGGGCGACCCTTGTGGGCGAGTTCGTCGAGCTTACGGTTGAGCATCACGATCTGGCTGTTCTGGTGCAGTAGCGGGTAGTTCTCGTCGCGCGTGACCACGCCGCCGCCCGTGGAAAGCACCAGGCCGCTGCGCTTGGAGATGTCGGACAGAGCCGCCGTCTCCTGCTTGCGGAAGGCCACCTCGCCGCGCTCGACGATAAAGTCGGCACAGGGCATGCCCAGACGCTCCTCGAGCGCGTGATCCAAGTCGATGTGCTCGCGACCCGTGAGCAGGGCGATCTGCTCGCCCACGCGGGTCTTGCCCGAACCCGGCATGCCGATCAGGGCAATGTTTTGCTCGCGGCGGGACAGACGCTCCGTTATGTCCAAGATGCGCTTGCGCGGGGTGACCTGGCCGGTATAGCGCTCAACGGCCTGCGCCGCCTGTGCCACAAGCATGAGCAGACCACCGATGCAGGGGATGCCGCGGCGCTCGGCCTCGAGCATGAGTCCCGTGCGAGCGGGGTTGTAGACAATGTCGATAACGCCCTCGAGCGCATTGAGCCCCTCGAGTGTGCAGGGGGCGTCGGGACAGTGGGGGAACATGCCGGCGGGCGTGCAGTTGACGAGCAACGCGGCGTCGGACTGTTGTGCGATGTTGCCGTAGTTGACCTCGCTCGCGCGTCCCACGGGCACCACGAGCGCGCCCAGGTCGCCCAGCACCATGCTGGCCGTGGTGCCGGCGCCTCCGGTGGCTCCGAGCACGAGGACCTTCTTGCCGGCAATCTCCACACCCAGCTCCTCGACCAGGCACTGGAAACCGAAGTAGTCGGTGTTGTCGCCGCGCAGACGGCCGTCGGGCAGGCGCGTGATGGTGTTGACGTTTCCCATACGCTCGGCGAGTGGACTCAGCTCGTCCAGGTATTCCATGACGGCGCGCTTGTAGGGGATGGTCACGTTGGTGCCCTCCCATTCGTCACCCGTCATAAAAGCCTGGAGGTCCTCGGGCTCGCGCTCAAAACGCACATACTCGAGCCCCGCGAGCTCCTTGTAGATGGTCGGGGTGTAGCTGTGGCCCAGCACGCGGCCCAGCACGCCGTAGGGGCGGGTTGTGGCGACGTCAGTCATCTAGAGCACCTCCGTGTAGCTGCCAAAGTAGGTGAAGCTCTCGCACACCTCGTCAATCGAGTCGAGCAGGTCGTCGAGGGCTTTGCTGCCAAAGGGACAGTCCAGATCGAAGTAGAACATAAACTCAAAGTCGCGCCCGGGGATGGGGCGGCTCTCGAGCTTGATAAGGTTGATGTTGAGTGCGTAGAAGCGCTCGAGTACGCGATAGAGGGCGCCCGGTTCGTTGGCCGTGGTGATCATGAGCGAGGTACGGTTGGCGCCGGGGTAGACGCGCGGCTCGCGACTGATGACGACGAAGCGCGTGTAGTTGTTGTCCGAGTCCTGGATATTGGGCTCCAGCACCTCCAGACCATAGAGCGCCGCGCAGCTGCGCGAGGCGATAGCGGCGACATCGGTGCGTTCGGAGCTGGCGACCATCTCGGCCGACATGGCCGTGTTGGGGTACTTGGTGGCGTGCAGGTCGTGTGCCTCGATAAAGCCGGCGCATTGGGCAATGGCCTGGCCGTGGCTGTAGACCTCGTGCACGTCCGCAAGCTTGGTGCCGGGCTTGACGAGCAAGTTGTGGTCGATTTTGAGGCGAAGCGAGCGCACGATGTGGAAGTCGAACTGGGCGAGCAGGTCGTAGACGGCGTTGACCGAGCCGGCGGTGGAGTTCTCGATGGGCAGCACGCCAAACTCGCAGAAGCCGTCGCGCACGGCGCGCATAACGCCCTCGAAGGTCTCGAAGAACGCAATGTCGGGCACGTCGAAGAGCCTGCACGCGGCAATTTGGCTATAGGCGCCCTCGACGCCCTGGCAGGCGACGCTAGCCGTCTGGGGGAAAGGCGTGTCAAAGGCTGCAGCCGTGGCGTGGGCCTTTTGTGAGACGGTGATGCCCTTGAGCTCGTTGATGTAGCGCTGCTGCTCGGCCTTGCTCATGCTCATGAGGAGGCGGAACAGGGTGATGGCTTGGGCCTCGTAGCGCTCGGGCACGCGGCTGGCGAGATTGTTGAGCTTGGAGCGCTCACGGGCGGGGTCGAAGACGGCCTTGCCCATCTCGATTTTAGACTTGGCGACCTCGGTGGCAATGTCCATGCGCTCGACAAAACTGTTGAGGAGCGTGGTGTCGATGCCATCGATGGCCTGGCGGATGTCAGCAAGGTCCATGGAGACCCCTTTCACGTGTCGGGGGATATTGAGGGGTGGGTAGTTAGCGCTGGGCGGCGTCTTCGAGGAGAGCGTCCCAAATCGCGAGGGCGGCGGCTGCTTCGGCTACGGGGACGGCTCGGGGGACGATGCAGGGATCGTGGCGGCCGTGGACCGAGAGCTCGGCATTTTCCATAGCGTCCATGTCCACCGTCTGCTGCTCACGGCCAATGGAGGGCGTCGGCTTTACGGCCATGCGCCACATGACGGGCGCGCCGGTCGAAATACCGCCCAGGATGCCGCCGGCGTTGTTGGACTCGACCTCGATCTCGCCGGTCTCGGCATCGATGCGATACGGATCATTGTTCTCGCTGCCGCGCATGGCGGCCACGGCAAAGCCCATGCCAAACTCCACGCCCTTTACGGCGGGAATGCCAAACGCGATCTGCGCGATGCGGTTCTCGATGCCGTCGAACATGGGGTCGCCGATGCCCGCGGGAAGCCCGTAAATGCCGCACTCCACGATGCCGCCGATGCTGTCGAGTTCGTCGCGCGCGGCTAGGATTTCCTCGCGCATGCGGCCGGCTGCGGCGGCGTCAATGCAAGGAAGATCGTTCGTCAGGATCGCCTTGCGGTCGGCCTCGCGATAGACCATATCGTCCATCGGCAGGTCGGAGATACCGCCGATCTGCGCGACGTGCGCCATCACTTTAATGCCGCGGGCCTCGAGTGCCTGCAGCGCAATGCCGCCGGCGATGCACAGGGGTGCCGTTAGGCGGCCGGAGAAGTGCCCGCCACCGGCGACATCGTGCATGTTGTGATACTTCACGCGCGCAGGGAAGTCCGCATGTCCGGGGCGGGGCTTGCGGCGCAGCTCGGAGTAATCCTTGGAGCGCGTGTTGGTGTTCTCGATAATCGCGGCGATGGGCGCGCCGGTGGTATGTCCATCGACCACACCGGCGATGATGTGGGCGTCGTCGGCCTCGCGGCGTTTGGTCGCGGTCTCGTCGCGACCGGGGGCACGACGGTCGAGGAAGGCCTGCAGCTGCTCCTGGTCAACAGCGATGCCCGCCGGAATGCCATCGAGGGAGCAGCCGATGGCGGGGGAGTGCGACTGGCCGAAGATGCTTACGTGCAAGACGTTGCCAAAGGTCGAGGACATGCTATTCCTCCTCGAGTGTGACCTTGCCGCCCAGCAGGCGGTAGTGGTCGAAGAAATCGGGATAGGACTTGTTGACGGCCTCGGCGCCGTGGATCACGACCTCGCCGGTGGCGCGGCTCGCGGCGATAGCGGCCATCATAGCGATGCGATGGTCGTTGTGCGAATCGACCTCGCCGCCGGTGAAGGCATCGACACCCTTGATGATGAGGTCATCGCCGGCAATGCGCACCTGCGCGCCCAACGCGGTGAGCTCGCGGGTGGTCGTAACCAGGCGGTCGGATTCCTTGATGCGCAGACGGGCGCAATCGCGGATAAAGGTGCGGCCCTGCGCCAGCGAGGCTACGGCCGAGATGACGGGCACCAGGTCGGGAATGTCGTGGGCGCTCATCTCAAAGCCGGCGAGCTTGTCGGACTGCACGGTGGCGGCGTTGGTGGAGCGCACGATGCGGGCGCCAAAGCGCGAAAGCGCGGCAAGCACGTTGCGGTCGCCCTGTGCGGAGCTCAGCGACACGCCCTCGACGGTGATGGGGTCGTTGCCGATGGCACCGGCGCACAGCCAAAAGGCGGCGTTGGACCAGTCACCCTCGACGGCTACGCTGCCGGGCGTGCGGTACGAGCCACTGCTCGCGCGGAAGTTTGTGACCTCGGGCTGGCCGTCCTTGGCCGGAATACGCTCGACGCTAACCTCGACGCCAAAGGCCTTCATGGCCTGGATTGTCAGGTTGATGTAGGGGCGGCTCTCGATGAGGCCGGTTACCTGCACGCAGGAGGGCTGGGCCAGCAGCGGGGCTGCCAGCAGCAGGCCGGAGATATACTGCGAGCTCACGTTGCCCGGAAGCACAAAGGTGCCCGGGCGCATGCGGCCGCTCGTCTTGAGCGGAAAACCGCCCAGACCCTGTAGGTCGCAGCCGGCGGCGATGATCTCGTCCGAGAGCGGGGAGAGCGGGCGAGTGCCAAGGCGGCCCTGGCCCACGAAGGTGGCATCCGCACCCAACGCGCAGGCGACAGGCAGCATAAAGCGCAGCGTGGAGCCGCTTTCGCCGCAGTCAAGCGTGCCGCCGGCAAGGGCCTTGAGCAGGCCAAACTCAACACTCTTCATGGTGGGGTGGACCTGGAAGCCGTCCTCGACGGTCTCGATGCGAGCACCCAGGGCCGTAAGGCAACGCACCGTGGCCTCGATGTCGGCGCAGGTAGTGTTGCAGGTAACGTGCGTCTCGCCGTTGGCAAGCGCGGCGCAGATGATCAGGCGATGCGCCATCGACTTGGACGCGATGGCGGGAACGGTGCCCTTGAGCGGGGACGGGGTGATGCGGGCTAGCATGCGGATGCGTCTCCCTTCTGGCCGAGGCCTTCGGCAATGAGTTCGTGGAAAGTGGAAAGCGGCGTGCGGTCGATGCTGCAGCGGCCAATGCCGTGCGGAATCACCAGGTCGATGGTGTCGCCCGCGCGCTTCTTGTCGTGGAGCGCCTCGGCAAAGACGGCATCGACATCGAGGTCGCAGCGGGTCTTGAGGCCATGGCGGGTGCAGAGCTCCTCAATACGATCGGGCAGTGCGGCATCGCAGACGCCGTGCAGGGCCGCGGCGCGCGTGATGATGCCCATGCCGATCGACACGCAGTTGCCGTGTCCGAGCTCAAAGTGCTCGCAGGCCTCAACGGCGTGTCCGGCGCTGTGTCCAAAGTTGAGGAGCTTGCGCTGGTTGGTCTCGCGCTCGTCGGCTACGACCACGGCGCGCTTGATGTCGATATTGCGGGCGATGATGAGTGCTACGCGGGCCACATCGCGGTTGAGCAGCTCCAGCGTGAGCGGGGTCTTCTCCAGTTCGACGAAAAGCTCCGGATCGGCAATCACGGCGTGCTTGACGACCTCGCCGCAGCCGTCGGCGAACTGCTCGGGCGTGAGGGTGGCCAGGCACCCCACGTCGGCGATGACCACGCTCGGCTGCCAAAAGGCGCCGGCCAAGTTCTTGCCGGCAGCCAGGTCGATGGCCGTCTTGCCGCCCACCGACGAATCCACCATGGCTAGCAGACTCGTGGGAATCTGCACAAACTTGCAGCCGCGCATGTAGGTGGCGGCCACAAAGCCCGCCACGTCGCCTACGACGCCGCCGCCGAGTGCCACGATCACGTCGGAGCGCGAAAGCTCGTGCTCGGCTACAAACTCCAAAATGGCAACATAGGTCTCGGCGCGCTTATGGGCCTCGCCGGCCTCGAAGGTGCAGATGCTCACCTCGTAGCCTGACGCCTCCAAGCTCTGCTTAACGGGCATCTGGTAGAGCGGGCCCACGTTGGTGTCCGTCACGATGACGGCCTTGGCGCCGCCGGCAGTGGCGCGCACGAGCGGTCCCGACTGCTCCAGCAAAAACGTGCCAACATGCACCTGGTAGGGGCGTGCGGTGTCGATATCGATGGTAATCGCCATAAGCTTCGGTCCTTTCGACCTGGCGTGATAGGTGGTCTAGTGGGAGGCCTCGTCGTCGAGTGCACGCTTAATGCGGTCGCCCTCGGCAAGGAGATTCTCTAGATAGCGCTGGTCGCGGTCCTTGAGCGCACGGCTGTAGGCGCCAAGCGACTCGATCAGATGGTCGATTTCGAAGGCGAGCGCGTCGGCGTCGTCGATCATGAGCTCGGACCACATCTGGGGGTTGAGGTGTGCCACGCGGGTGAGATCGCGGTAGCTGCCGGCCGAAAAACCGTGGTGGACCTGAGCGGTCGGGCTCTTAACATAGGCGTTGGAGACGACATGCGCGAGCTGGCTCGTAAAGGCGATGACGCGGTCGTGCTCGGCGGCGCTGGTCACGCTGAACTTGCCAAAGCCCAAGGGGCGTACCATCTCGCGCACCTGGCCCAAGAGCTCGAGCTTAAGGGCATCGTCTACCGCGGGTGGAACGAGCACGAGCGGTGCGTCCTGGAACAGGTCGGCGCGGGAATGCGCGTAGCCCGAGAACTGCGTGCCCGCCATGGGGTGCGCGCCCACAAAGTAAAAACCGTGCTCGCGGGCAAGCTCAAAGGCGCGCTCGCACACGATACCCTTGACGCCCACCGTGTCAATTACCACGGGGCCCATGATGGCCTCGGTATCGGTGGCGTCGGCGAGTGCCTGGGCGTGTGCCTCGAGCCACTCGATGCAGGCTTCGGGGTAGCAAGCCAGGACGATGATGTCGCATTCGCCGAGCGTCTCGTCGTTGAGCTCGCCGGCAACGGTGCCCATGCTGGCGGCCGTCATGACATCGTCATCGGGATCCCGGGCCAGCACGCGGACGCCCGCCTGCGCATAGCCGCGGGCAAAGCTGCCGCCGATGAGGCCAAGGCCGACGATGCCGGCGCACTTGGGGCCGCCCTGGTTAACGCGCGCGTTTCTCACTGTACCCATGGGCTACTCCATGGTCTCTTGGCAGACGACCTCGCGGATGGCTCGGATGCGGCGCATGGTGTCGTCGAACTGATCGGGGGTGAGGGCCTGGGCGCCGTCGGACCAGGCGCGGCTCGGCTCGTCGTGGACCTCGATCTCCAGGCCGTTGGCGCCGCAGGCGGTCGCGGCGAGCGCCATGGGCTCAACGTAGCGGGTGTAGCCGGTGGCGTGGCTGGGGTCGGCGACGACGGGCAGGTGCGACAGGTGGTGCAGCACCGGCACGGCATTGAGGTCGAAGGTGTTGCGGGTGCGGGTCTCGAAGGTGCGGATGCCGCGCTCGCACAGGATGACGTTGTCGTTGCCCTCGCTCATGATGTACTCGGCGGCCATGAGCAGCTCATCGATCGTGCCGGACATGCCGCGCTTAAGCAAGATCGGAGTCTTGGTCTTGCCGACCTCTTTGAGCAGAGGGAAGTTCTGGGCGTTGCGGGCGCCGATCTGCATGACGTCGATCTTCTTGTCCAGGAAGACCTGCACGTCGCGCGGGTCCATGATCTCGGTGACGATCGGCATGTCGAGCTCGGCAGACGCCTCGCACAGCAGGTCCAGACCGGCGGGGCCCATGCCCTGGTAGGCGTACGGGGAAGTGCGGGGCTTGTAGGCGCCGCCGCGCAGCATCGTGGCGCCGGCGGCCTTCACGCGGCGTGCGATGCGGATGAGGTTCTCGCCCTCGACGGAGCACGGGCCGGCGATGACCTGGAACTGATCGCCGCCGATCTTGACGCCGTGGCCGCAGTCGATGACGGAGTCCTCGGGGTGGAACTTGCGGTTGGCGCGCTTGAACGGCTCGGAGACGCGCTGCACGCGCTCGACGACATCCATGGACTCGAGCAGGAACGGGTCGATCTTGGTCGTATCGCCCACCAGGCCGATGATCGTCTCATTCTCGCCGCGCGAGACATCGGTCTTCAGGCCCTTTTTCTCAATCCAGCTGACGATATGGCTGACGGCCTCGTCGCTGGCGCTCTGCTTTAAAATTGCAATCATGGTGTGCCTCTCACCTCGATGGATAACCCTTGCAAAAACGGCCCGCATCGCGAGCCGTGTACATATGGTGCATGAGAGTTTATACTATCTGACTCGCTTTTGCCTTCTAAAGTGGGCCGTTGAGCCGCGTCTTCCTCGGAATTGCAAAGCTTTTTCTTTTATTTTGATAGCCCGTGGTGCACTTGGGTATAATGCCAAGCGTTGGCCCTATTAGCTCAGGGGATTAGAGCGTCTGCCTCCGGAGCAGAAGGCCGTTGGTTCGAATCCAACATGGGGCACCATCGAACGTGAGACCGTCCGAACCTCGTATGGTCCGGGCGGTTTTTCTTATACCGACGCGACGTGATGGGACGTGGTATGGCAGCAACGGATATCGAGCGCGGACTCTCGACCGCCGAGGTCGAGGAGCGCATCGCCGCCGGTAAGATCAACCGCAACATGGAGCTCAAGACCAAGTCGGTCAAGGAGCTCATCATCGAGAACCTCTGCACGCTGTTCAATTTGATCAACGTGATCTTGGCGTTCCTGGTCATTTTGACCGGTTCGTTTAAGAATCTGACGTTCCTGTTCGTGGTGTTCCTCAATACCGCTATTGGCGTCATTCAGTCCATGCGTTCCAAAAAGATGGTCGATAAGCTCACGCTGCTGACCTCCAAGAAGGCCATCGCGGTGCGCGACGGCTCCGAGGTGGAGCTCGACCTGGACCAGATCGTGCTCGACGACATCATCCGCCTGGGGCGCGGCGACCAGATCCCCGCTGACGCCGTGGTGGTTTCGGGCGAGGCGCTCGTGAACGAGAGCCTGCTGACGGGCGAGAGCGATCTTATTAAGAAACAGCCCGGTTCCGAGCTCATGAGCGGCAGCTTTATCGACTCGGGTCTGCTGCGCGCCCGCGTGATCCATGTCGGCGCCGACAACTACGTGGCCAAAATTAATAACGAGGCCAAGTACGTCAAAAAGGTCAATTCCGAGATCATGAACGCGCTTAACGCCATCGTGCGCTTTGCGAGCATCATCATGATCCCGCTCGGTTTGGCGTTGTTTGCCTCGAGCGTGAGCGAGCTGTGGGATGCCGCGGGAACCCCAGGCAATAGCGCGCTTTCGTGGTGCTTCTCCGAGCTGTTGGCTGGTCATGTGCCTTCGTTGGCGCTGCTGTCCACGGTGGGCGCCCTGCTGGGCATGATCCCGCAAGGCCTGGTGCTGCTGACCTCGTCGGTGCTCGCCATCGCCACGGTGCGCCTGGCCCGCCGCAAGGTACTCGCGCAGCAGCTCTACTGCATTGAGACGCTCGCGCGCGTCGACGTGCTGTGCCTGGACAAGACGGGCACCATCACGTCGGGCCGCATGGAGGTCGAGGGTACCTATCCGCTGCCGGTCGAGGGTATGGGTGCGGGGGAGGGCGACGCCGCCGTTCCCGTCGATACCACGGTGCTCGATTTTGCTCTGGCTAACGTCGCACGTGCGACCTCGGCCGATGCCAACGAGACCTGCCAGGCGCTGCTCAACTACTACGCCGACCGCCCGGTCGAGGTGTCTGAGCCGCTGTCGGTCATTCCGTTCTCGTCGTCCAAAAAGTGGAGCGGTGCCTCGTTTGCGCAGGGCTCCTATGTGATGGGCGCGGCGCAATTTGTGCTTTCAGAGCGCGCCTTTTCGCAGGTCGAGAACCGCGTGGCCGAACTTGCCGACACCTGCCGCGTGCTTGTGGTGGCCTGCGTGGACGGCTTTACGCCCGATGGCGATATGGTGGGCGAGGCCGAGCCCGTGGGCTTTGTGACCATTCGCGACGAGATCCGCACCTCGGCCGCCGAGACCATCGGGTACTTTAACGAGCAGGGCGTGACCCTCAACGTGATCAGTGGCGACGACCCGCGTACGGTGTCGTCGATTGCGCGCGTGGTGGGCGTGCCGGGGGCGGACGCTTATGTGGACGCCACGACGCTCGATACGCCGGCCAAGCTCGATGCCGCAGTGGACCGCTACCATGTCTTTGGTCGTGTGACCCCGCAGCAGAAGCGCGAGCTCGTGCAGGCACTCAAGCGCCGCGAGCACACCGTGGCCATGACGGGCGACGGCGTTAACGATGTGCTAGCGCTCAAGGAGGCTGACTGCTCCGTCGCCATGGCGGCTGGCTCCGACGCCGCGCGTAACGTGGCCGAGATCGTACTCGTCGACAACGACTTTGCCTCGATGCCCGCCGTGGTGGCCGAGGGCCGTCGCTCCATCAACAACCTGCAGCGCTCCGCGGCGCTGTTCCTGACCAAAACGCTGTTCTCGATGGGCTTGGCGGCGCTGTGCATCGCGCTGCCGCCGTACCCCTTCGAGCCCATCCAGATGACGCTCATTAACTTCTTCTGTATTGGCGCGCCGGGCTTTGTGTTGGGCCTGGAGCCCAACAATGCTCGCGTGAAGGGATCGTTCCTGACGAACGTGCCCAAGCGGGCACTGCCGGCGTCGATTGCGGTCATTTTGGCTGCGGCGCTCGATATCTTTGTGGCGCGGGTGTTTGGCTTTAGCCAGCTCACGCTGTCTACGATGTGCCTGCTTACGTCGTGCGCGGCGAGTGTCAGCCTGATCTGGCGTATCTCGCAGCCCCTCACGCCCTTACGTGTGGCGCTCTTTGTGTTTGTAGTTGCCGGCATCCTGACGGGCGTTATCGGATTCCCGAAGCTGCTGTCTATTGCCAACCTGTCGATGGGCCAGATGGTTATCTTGGCTGTCATCGTGGTCATCACCTGCTCGGTGTTCTTTAAGCTCGCCACGATGATGGATTCGCTCAAGCCGCGTCGTCGTCATGCCGCAACTGGTTTTGGCCGCGGTGTGCGCGTCCGCTTGGGTCGCGGTGGCGGCAAGGTGAGCTCGACGGGTTCGACGGCCGAGCGTTTTGCCAAGCGCGTCGCCGCCGACATGGCGCAGCGCCGCGAAGCTCGCACCGTTCGTGAGGCCGAGGCCCGCGCACTCGAGGGCGTGGCCCAGGCCCAGCCCAAGAAAAAGAAGAGTACCGGAGTCAAGCGCTCCCGCGTAACCAAGTCCGCCCAAGGCATCAAAGTCTCGATGTCGAGCAAAAAGAAGAAGTAACTACGCGCCCTGGCGATGTTGAATTGGTGCCTTGCTCCTGTGGGGCCGTGGCGATGTTATGCTCTAACCTCGATTATTTGAATTGCTTCGAAAAGAGGATGCCGTGATCTGCCCGCATTGCCTTAAGACTATCGAGGACGGCGCCTCGTTCTGCCCCTACTGCAACGCCTATGTGGGTCCGGGCGATGGTCCCGAGCACACCGAGTTCGTGTTCTGTGAGGGCTGCGGTGCCCGTCTTTCTCCGCATGATCGTACGTGCCCCAAATGCGGACGCCCCGCTCCGGGTATCCTCTCCGAGGATGCGGCAGCATCCGACCTGGCAGCGGGCCGCACGGCGGGCTTTCCGCGCCTAACGCAAGAGCAGATCGATACCGAGGTGCCGCATGCGCCGGCCTCTGCCGCTGCGGTGCTTTCGGACGCCGCCGACCCCAATGAGACCTGCGTGCTGCCGGCTTTCGATAAGGATTTCGGTATCCCCAAGGTCGATATTCCCATGCCCGTTTCCCTGCATGACGATGCTCAAAAACCCAAGCGCAAGGTGCACCCCGACGAGGACGCCTATCACAAGCACAAGCGTCATATTCCCAAGCCGCTTATCGTAATCGCGGTCCTTGCCGTCGTTTGCGGCGGTGCCTATTGGTTCGTGACGACCGATCCCATGGGTGTTATGCCCGGCTTCTACGACCAGTTTGGCCAAGCTGCACAGACCACCTTCCCCACGCGCCAAAAGGGCGAGGCCACTGAGGACGATACCAAGCAGGACGATTCTGCGGAGGTGGTCCAGGAAGAAACCGTGCTCACCGATGATCAGCTCTATACCAGGCTCGACGGTCTGTATCAGACCATCGTGTCCTACGCTGACGAGGACCAGATCGGCGAGGTCATCGATTCCTTTAACAACGGCTATCTCCGAACGCCGCTGTCCACCCGTCAGGAGCTGTCGCAGAGTGCCTACGCCCTGCGCGACCAGATCAAAAAGACGCAAGATGAGCTCAACAACCTTAAGTACCAGGACGATACGGTCTATGCGGATGACATCGCCCACTTAAAGCAGCTTGCCGAGTGGATGTATGAGCGCGTTGACGTGATCTGCCAGAGCTGGGATATCTCGCTGGCCATTCCCGATGGCGAGTCGATGAGTTCCCACCAAAGCGAGATCCTGGCGCCCATCGCGCAGGGTGGCAACAGCGCGCTGAACCAGTACGATGCCAATGTGGGTTCCTGGAAGCCGCAGCAGCGTTCCTAAAATTAGTTCGCCATAGTCGGCATAACCTACGTGCGCAATTGATGTAAGCCCGTGCTTATTGCTACAATTCGTACAAATATGCTTTAAACGCACGAGGAAGGAACCACATGTTTGGTTTTAAGAAAGAGCTCTACACGCCCGAGTATCAGCTTGTCGGCGACGAGTGCGCCGTAATCGAGACGTCGAAGGGTACCATCAAGGTCAAGTTTGACGGCGAGGGCGCTCCCATTCATGTCGCGAATTTCTGCGAGCTTTCCACGATGGGCTTCTATGATGGCCTTAAGTTCCATCGCTATGTGCCCGGTTTTGTTATCCAGGGCGGGGACCCCAATACCCGCGACATGTCCGGCGCCGACGTCGCTGCCGGTCTTGAGGGCCCCGACGGCATGCCCGGTACCGGTGGCCCCGGCTACTGCATCAAGGGCGAGTTTGCCACCAATCCGCGCAACAGCCATGTCGATGGCGCCCTTGCCATGGCACGCTCCATGGACCCCGATTCCGCGGGTTCGCAGTTCTACTTCTGCCTGGGTGCCCAGCATAACCTCGATTCCGGTTACACCGTCTTTGGTACCACGGTCGAGGGTCTCGATGTGATTTCGCAGCTGCGTGCCGGCGACGAGATCGTTCATGTCGAGATCGTTCACGAGTAAAGGGGACTTCCTTGAATAGCCAGCTGATCCAACAGGGCCGCGCCGCTTACCGCGCGGGTGATTTTTCCGCTGCAGCCCAGATGCTTGGGGCGGCAAAAACTCCCGATGAGATTATGGGCGAGGCAGATCACCTTCGTGGCAACGCCTTGATGCACCTGGGCATGTATGCCGAGGCCGCCGAGGCCTATGCCGCCGCCCTCAACGACGGCACCTACGGCAAGCGCGGCGCGCTGCTCACCAACCGCGGCAAGGCGCTCGCCGCCGTGGGCGACTACGCGACGGCCGCCCAGGCGTTCTCTGCTGCTACGCAGGATGCTTCCTATGCCACGCCGTTCAAGGCCTATCTGGGCCTGGGCAATGCGCTGTTCCAGTCGGGCGACTATGCCAACGCGGGAACCGCCTTCCGTCAGGCTGCCATCGACGGCGCCAATCCGGCTCCTGCCGCCGCACTCGGCGAGCTCGGTCGTTGCTTCATTAAGCTCGGCCGTCCGGCGGATGCCGTGGAGACCTACCGCACGGCTATCGACTTTGCCGGCCCCCGCGACGACACGCGTGCGCTCAACGCCGGCATGGGTCAGGCGCTTTCTGCCGCCGGCCGTCCCTCCGACGCACTCGACGCCTTTAACGCCGCTACTGCCGATGGCATCTACCAGCTCACCTCCGAGCAGGCCGATGAGCTTGCCCGCGTGCAGGATTCGCTTGCTGCGCTGTCTGCCCAGACGGCTATGGCCACGGCTCCGGCGCCCGCGATGGACGCTCCTGCCGTCGATCCGCTCGATCCTACGGGTGCGACCGGTCAGTTTATGCCCGATCCCTCGGACACCGGCTTCTTTACGCTGTCCGAGTCCGAGATGGTCCAGCAGGACCGTCAGGATCGTAAGCAGGCCAAGGTCCGTCGTCGCCATCGCCACACGGGCCTCAAAGTCTTCATCGTGCTGCTTCTGCTCATTTTGATCGCCGCGGGCGGTCTGGGCTTTGCCTACACGCGCGGCTTTGGCTTCCCGTCTCAGGAGTCTGTCGTTACCGATCTGTTCCAGGCTGCCGGCGACGGTGACGCCGCAAAGGCCGAGTCTTGCCTGGCCTCGAGCCTGTCCGAGGACGCTAAGTCGATGATTATCTCCTCGATTCCGCAGGGTGCCACCGTGTCCGTCGAGGGCATGGATCAGTCCATGACCGAGACGACCGCCAAGGTGAAGGCATCGCTGTCCAAGGGCGGCGAGCAGGAGTACACCGTCAAATTCGTGCGCTCCGACAACCATATCGGCTGGGCCGTTTCTTCGCTCGATATGGATTTCTCGGCTGCTGACAACCAGTAGTGACCTTATGGGATTTAGCTTTGCCCGGCGCTTCACCGCAAGTGAGGTGTCGGGCTTGCGCTAGTATGATGAGCTAGTAGTTTTCCAGCAATCATCCAACACATCAGGAGTTGCGTTGTTTTCTTTGATGGATATGTTCTTCGGTAGCTATGCGGGCGATCTTGCCATCGACCTCGGCACCGCAAATACGCTTGTCTCCGTGCGCGGGAAGGGCATCGTCATTCGCGAGCCCTCTGTAGTCGCCATCGACAAGAACGACGAGCGCATCCTGGCGGTCGGTATCGAGGCAAAGCGCATGCTCGGCCGTACGCCCGGCAACATCGTGGCCGTTCGTCCCCTGAAGGACGGCGTCATCGCCGACTTCGATGTTACCGAGGCCATGCTTCGCTACTTTATCGACAAGGCGTCCGAGAAGCGCTATCCGTGGACTCCGCGTCCGCGTGTTGTCGTCTGCGTTCCCTCCGGCGTCACGTCGGTCGAGAAGCGCGCTGTCTTTGAGGCCACGATCCAGGCCGGTGCCCGCCAGGCCTATCTGATCGAAGAGCCCATGGCTGCCGCTATCGGCGCCGACCTGCCCGTCGAGGAGCCCACCGGCTCCATGGTCATCGACATCGGTGGCGGTACCACCGAGGTTGCCGTTATCGCTATGGGCGGTATCGTCGTCTCGCAGTCCATCCGTATTGCCGGCGATGAGTTCGACCAGGCTATCCTCACGCACGTTCGCGATGCCTACAACCTTGCCATCGGCGAGCGTACGGCAGAGGACATCAAGATTAAGGTCGGCTCCGCCGTGCCGCTCAAGGACGAGCTCGACGTCGAGGTCAACGGCCGCGACGTGATCACCGGTCTGCCCAAGACCGTGCGCATCGAGAGCGAGGAGATTCGTCGCGCACTCAACAAGCCGCTCGACGAGATGGCCAAGGCCGTCAAGGACGCGCTCGACGCTACGCCTCCCGATCTTGCCTCGGACCTTATGTACTATGGCATTTTGCTGACTGGAGGCGGCGCGCTGCTGCGCGGTCTCGACGTGCGCCTGCGCGATGAGACCGGCGTTTCGGTCAACGTCAGCCCCACGGCGCTCGATAACGTTGTTAACGGCTGTGCCCGCGTGCTCGAGGCCAATGCGTTTGATGGCGGCTTCGTCCAGACCAATGCTTAATTTCCAAAAGGTGGATTCCATTTGGCACGATCTTCGGGTTTCTCTACAAATCTGAATACCAAGCGACAATCAACGGGTATGCGCCCGTTGATTGTTTTCAGCCTGATTTCGGTGTTGCTGCTCACGTTTTATATCCGTGAGGGCGAGGCCGGGCCGATTCATGCCGTGCGCTCGGGCGTGACGACGATTACCTCGCCGGTGCGCTTTGTGGGCTCGGCTGTGGCGGCTCCCTTCAATGCGATCGGCAATGTGTTCTCTAACCTTACGGCGTCGCAGGACACGCTTGACGAGCTTAAGAAGCAAAACGAGGAACTGACCTCTAAGGTTGCCGAGCTCTCCGAGGCTCAAAAGACCGCCGAGCGTCTGGAGGGGCTGGTCGGCCTCCAGTCGACCTACAACCTCAAATCAACCGCAGCTCGTATCGTCGGCGCTTCGGGCGATGCCTGGACCTCGACCGTCACCATCGACAAGGGTTCTGCCGACGGGCTTACCATCAACATGCCTGTGACGAGTTCTGCCGGTGTCATAGGCCAGATTATCGAGGTCTCGGCCAAGACGTCCACCGTGCGTCTGATTGGCGATGAGAGCTCGGGCGTGTCCGCCATGGTGCAGGACACGCGCGCCCAGGGCATGCTGCAGGGTCAGGCTGACGGTACGCTGCGTCTTGAGTATGTGAGCGTCGATTCCGACGTTAAGGTTGGCGACATCATCGTGACCTCGGGTATTGGCGGTGTGTTCCCCAAGGGTCTACCGCTCGGCACCGTCTCGTCGGTTGAGAAATCGGCTAACGACGTGTACTACACCATTGTGGTGCGCGCCCAGACGACGGCCGAGAATAACGAGGAAGTGCTGGTCATTACCTCGCTGACCGACGAACAGTCGGCCTCGGATGAGGACGTGAACACGGCCAACAGCACGCCGCAGGGAACGTCGCGCGATGCTGCGACCAAGACGAAGGACGAGAGCCCGGATGACGGTTCCGACACGTCCGAGACGACCGATTCCGGCTCGAGCGAATAGGGGGCATGTCCATGGATCTACACGAGCAGGGGATGAGCTCCCGCACGTTTGTAATCGCCGCCATCGTGTGCGTGCTGCTGCAGGCAGGCCTGGCACCGCAGATCTCCATTGCGGGCGGTCGCGTCAACTTTATGATTATCCTGGTGTGCCTAAGCGTGTTCTCGGGCGACCCGACCCGTGCCGTCGTATGCGGTTTTTGCAGCGGCTTGTTCTATGACCTTTCCGCTGCCGTGCCGGTGGGCGTTATGTCGCTCCTGCTGACCGTGGGTTCTTTTGCCCTGGTGCATAGCGCCGCCGGTCAGACGGGCGGTACCCCGAGTGCGCGCGGCATCACTGTGGGTGCCTTCGCGCTCGTTATTAATGTGATCTACAGCATCATCTTGCTGTTTATGGGTTTGGAGACGAGCTTTGTCGTGGCGATCTTCGGCCATGCGCTGCCGTCTTCGATCCTGACGGGTCTGGTTGCCATTCCGTTTTTGATGTCCGGCGTCGTGCCGCAGTCCGGTTATGGATTCTCGGCACGTGGCGGACGCCAGACGGGCATGCGCTTTAAGCCCAAGACCCGTAAGCTCAAATAGGGGAGGCCTGTAGATGTCTTCCCAGATGACGGTTATTATCGCCGGTATCGTGCTGGTTGTGGCCATCGTGGTCGCGCTGGTCATCATGCGTCGCGGCGATTCCCGTTTTACCTACGATACGCAGCATGGAACGGCCCCGCGCGCCACCGAGGGCGAGGGCAATACCGCGGCGACCGCCTTTAAGGGCCGCTTCTCCATCCTCACCACGGGTGTGGGCGCGATGTTCGCGGCGCTTGCCGTCAAGCTGTGGGGTATGCAGATGGTCTCGTCGGACTATTACGAAAAGCAGGCTAATAGCAATCAGACGCGCACCGTTACCACACCCGCTGTGCGCGGGCGAATCCTTGATCGCAATGGCGTGGCACTTGTGCAAAACCGTCCCTCACTTGCCGTTGTCGCCTATCGCGACCTGGCCGATGACACTGTGCTGGTTCGCCATCTTGCCAACGTGCTCGGTATGCCCTACGTCGCGGTGCTGCGCAATATCCAGGACAATTCCGAGGGCGCCCAGAGCCTGCATACCATCGCGACGGACGTGCGCCGCTCCACGGTTGCCTATATTCAGGAGCACGCCGGCGAGTTCCCTGGCGTGAAGATTGCCGAGCGCACCGAGCGCCAGTATCCATATGGCGAGACGGCATGCCATATCTTGGGCTATACCGGCACCATTACCTCCGAGCAGCTCGAGGCCCAGAATAAGAAAACCTCTGGCGATGATGATGCTTCTGCTGGCCGGATTACGTACCAGTCGGGCGATATCGTGGGCCAGGCGGGTGTTGAGAGCTACTACGAAAACCTGCTGCAGGGTATTCGTGGCGAGCAGACCGTCAAGGTCGATGCCTCGGGCAACGTGACTGGTCAGGCCGGCGCCGTGCCCGCCAAGGCCGGCTCCGACATTAAGCTCACGCTTGACCTCAAGATTCAGCAAGCCTGCGAGACGGCGTTGGCGAGCGCTATCGAACTCGCCAAGACCACGGGCTACAGCAACGCCGGCAACGGCGCCGTGGTGTGCCTCGATCCCAACAACGGCGAGATTCTGGGCATGGCGAGCGAGCCCAAGTTCGATCCGTCCGTCTTTATCGGCGGCATCTCAAATGACGTGTGGACCGAGCTCAATGATGACAAGGGTTCGCACCCGCTGCTCAACCGCGCCATTAGCGGACAGTACATGTCGGCCTCGACCATCAAGCCGCTCTCGGCACTGGCCGGTCTTGAGTTTGGAACCTACACTTCAACGCAGACAACCAACTGCACGGGCTATTGGACGGGCCTGGGCAAGGCTTGGGGCAAGCGCTGCTGGCTGACGTCTGGCCACGGCACCATGACGCTGCAGTCGGGTATCGCCAACTCGTGCGACCCCGTCTTCTACGACATGGGCAAGGCCTTCTTTTATGACGAGCAACATTCCGAGGGCCTGCAGGAGGTCTTTCGTCGCTGGGGCCTAGGCAAGACCTGCGGTATCGATCTGCCGAGTGAGGGCGCGGGCCGTATTCCCGATGCCGAGTGGAAAGAGTCGTACTTTACCGACGCCTCTGCCGAGGACCGCAAGTGGAATGCCGGCGATATGACCAACATTGCCATCGGCCAGGGCGACATTTTGGTGACGCCCCTGCAGATGGCGTGCGCCTATATGGGTCTTGCCAACGGCGGCAAACAGTACGTGCCTCACGTGTTTTTGTCTGCCGTGTCGCGCGATGGCGACGGCGATGCCTATAAGTACAACGGCAAGGGCAAGAAGAAGCGCCTGGAGGCCAAGATCAACAGCGATTCGGATTTGACTCTTGTTCGCAACGGCATGCACGACGTGATTTACACGGCATCGACGTCCCTGGCGGCTCACTTTGGCACCCTGACGCCGCAGGTGTACGGCAAGTCGGGCACGGGCGAGAAAAGCGGCGAGGACGAATACGCGTGGTTCTGCGCCTATGCACCGGCCGATGATCCCAAGTATGTCATCGCTACTGTCCTGGAGCAGGGCGGCGGTGGTTCGGATACCGCGATGCATGTCGTGCGCGACGTGCTCGGCGTGATTTATGACGAGCCCGATACCTCTTCGGCCTCGGGCGATTCTTCGGTTCGATAGGAGGTTGCGATGGATTTTTCTCCGGCGGATCTGTTCCGTTCAACCAAGACCGGCTCTCGCAGCAGCCTGGACCGCGTCAACAAGCAACTTTCGGCCTCGCGCGGTACGTTTCGCCAAAAGGTGCATATCGGTGTGCTGCTGGCTACCGTCGCGCTCGTTGCCTATGGCGCCATCATTATTTGGTCGGCGTCACAGTTTAAGGCCGACGCCTCATTCTCGCGCCACCTGCTGGGCATTGGCATTGGCGCGGTGCTTGCGGTGCTCGTCTGGCGTACCGATCTGCGCGGTATTTCCAATTTTTCGACGGCGTTGCTCGTCATCGACCTGATCGTGATCTTCTCGCCCAAGATTCCGGGTCTGTCCTATACGGGCGGTCTGGGCATGACAGGCTGGATCAAGATTCCCGGTATCGGCTTGACATTCCAGCCGGTCGAGCTTGCCAAGCTCATCACCATCTTCTTTATCGCCACGCTTGGCTCGCAGTATAACGGCCGCATCGATACCGTTCGCGACTACGTCAAGCTCTGCGGCATGCTGTCCATCCCGTTTTTGGCCGTCGTTGCCATGGGCGACCTGGGCTCGGGCCTGGTCGTGCTGGTCTCGGGCGCCATCGTCATCTGCATGAGCGGTGCGCGCCGCGAATGGGTGCTGTCGACCCTGGCCCTGCTTGTGGGCCTGGTGGCCCTCGTCCTGGCGCTCGATTCGGTCTTTGATTCGTTGCTCGGCCACGATGTGCTCATCAAGCAGTATCAGATGAACCGCCTGACGGTCTTTATCGACCCCGATAATGCCGATTCGGACGATGCCTACAACCTGCAGCAGTCGCTTATCGCCGTTGGCTCGGGCGGCTTCTTTGGTAAGGGTTTGGGCCATGCGACGCAGTCGGCCGGCGGCTTTCTTCCTGAGTTCCACACCGACTTTGTCTTCGCCTTCCTATCCGAGACCTTTGGCTTTTGCGGTTCCTTTTTGCTCCTGTGCCTCTACGTGCTGCTGATCTTTTCGACGATTCGCGTCGCCTTTAAGTGTGAGTCGCTGTTCTTGCGCCTATCGTGTGTGGGCATCGTTGGCATGTGGGCGTTCCAGACCTTCGAAAACATCGGCATGTGCATTGGCATGATGCCGATTACCGGTATTCCGCTACCGTTTATTAGCTTCGGTTCGTCTTCGATGATGATTCAGCTGCTGACGGTGGGTATCGTACAATCCATATGGCGGCATCGTTCGGGCGCCGCGTAACCGCTGGAGGGGTTTGCTATGAAAATTCCCGTAGATAAGCTGACCCGCGCTTTTAAGATGGGCGCGTCCGTTAAGAAGGATTCCGATACGCCGGTGCGCGTCTCGGTCTATTTGGATTCGTCCGCCTCGCGCTTTCTGGCCGAGACGGTGCGTGACGCCTTTGTGCCGCGGACGACCTCGGGCATTGTGCGCGTCGAGCGTCTGGGGGAGGAGCGAATTGCTCCAAAGACCGATACCGATGTGGTGCTGGTGCTCTCGTGCGGCTCCGACCGCTTGGAGAGTGCCGTGCAGGAGCTCGTGATCGCCGGCGCCCCCGTGTGCGTGCTTGCCGAGTCTGCTGTGGAGGTGCCGTTTATCGAGGAATCCACGCCCATGCTCGGCGTGGTGGCGGCAACCGATAAGACGTATCTGCTCGAGACGCTTGCCCGCTGGATTCTCGATCGCACCGACAAGGAAACGGCTTTTGCGGCGAATTTTGCCTTTATGCGCATCGCGGCAGCTAATCGTATCATCACCTCGTGCGCGCTCACCAATATGGCGACCGGTGCGCTGGTGTTTTTGCCGGGCGCCGATTATCCCGTTATGGCGCTGGCGCAGGTGGGCATGCTCTTTGAGCTCGCTGCCGTCTTTGGACGCGGCATTAAGCCTGAGCGCGGCTACGAGGTCGCGGGCGTGCTTGCCGGCGGTCTTGTGATCCGCGCGGTCACCCGCGCGCTCGTCAAGCAGACGCCGCATATTGGGTTTGCCGTCAAGGCGCTCACTGCTGCCGCGGGCACCTATGGCATGGGCCGTGCGCTCGTTTCGCTCTACGAGCGCGATGTCGACTACAGCCGTGCCAACGAGGTGGTCACTGCCACGTTCTCCCGCGTTCGCGATCTGGTGACCACGGTCGCGGGCGCTACCCGTCCTATGGCGTCCTATCAGGACGCATCAGATCTCGCTGCTTAGGGGTTTTCCGTTGCGCGTTGCATACCAAGACTGTTTTCATTTAATTGAGCCGTTGCTCGCCAAGGTCGAGAAGCCGAGTCGCTATATCGATCACGAGTGGGGCACGCTTTCCAAGGCCGATGCCGACTACCGTTGCTGCCTGATCTACCCGGATGTGTACGAGGTTGGTCTGCCCAACCAGGGCATCGCCATCCTCTACAACATCCTTAACCAGGCCGAGGGCATCTCCTGTGAGCGCGGCTATGTGCCGTGGCCCGATATGGGTGACGCCATGCGCGAGGCGGGTATTCCGCTGTTGTCGCTCGAGGGTGCAGCGCCGGTCGCTTCGTTTGATATCGTCGGTCTGCATGTGCCGCATGAGATGGCGGTGACGAACTTCCTCGAGGCTCTCGACCTCGCTGGCATTCCGCTGTTGGCGGCCGACCGCACCGAGGACGACCCCATTATCATCGCCGGTGGTCCTTCGGTGTACAACCCCGAGCCGTACGCGGCCTTCTTCGATGCCATCCTCATCGGCGAGGGCGAGGAATCGCTGCTCGAGACCTGCCAGCTGCATCGCCGCCTGCGCGACGAAGGAGTCCCGCGCGAGCAGATTGTTGAGCAGCTTGCATCCATTGCCGGCAACTACGTGCCGTCGCTCTATGAGGTTCGTCACGACGAGCCCTGCTCGCCGCATGGCTACACCGTGCCGCGTGAGGGCAAGGATGCGCCGACCGTGGTCTACAAGCGCGTCGTCGAGGATTTCGGCGCCACGAATCCGCTGTCGCAGTCGTGCGTGCCCTATGCGCAGCTGGTTCACGACCGCCTGTCTATCGAGATCCTGCGCGGCTGCGCCCGCGGCTGTCGTTTTTGTCAGGCCGGCATGACGTATCGCCCGGTGCGCGAGCGCTCGGCCGACCAGATCGTCTCGTCGGTGATTCAGGGTCTGGAAAAGACCGGCTATGACGAGGTGTCGCTGACCTCGCTCTCCACGACCGACCACTCCTGCATTCGCGACGTGCTCGGCAGGCTCAACCGCCGCCTGGAGGATACGGGTATTCGCGTGTCTATTCCGTCGCAGCGCCTGGATTCGTTTGGCGTGGATATGGCCGAGTCGGTCGCCGGCGAAAAGAAGGGCGGCCTGACGTTCGCGCCCGAGGCCGGCAGCCAGCGCATGCGCGACATCATTAACAAGAACGTGACCGAGGAGGACCTGGACCGTGCGGCCAAGGCAGCCTTCGAGGCCGGCTGGAACCGCATGAAGCTCTACTTTATGATGGGCCTTCCCGGCGAGCGCGACGAGGACATCGTGGCCATCGCCAATCTGGCCGATCACGTGCTGGAGCTCGGTCGTTCCGTGGTGCCCAAGGCTCGTCGCGGCTCGATCTCGGTGTCGATCTCGGTTTCGGTCTTTATTCCCAAGGCTGCCACGCCGTTCCAGTGGTGCCCGCAGCTCGATTACGACGACGTCAAGCGTCGCCAGAAGCTGCTTGTCACGAGCGTTCGCAACCGTGCCGTCCGCGTGCATTACCACGATGCCGAGACCTCGCTCATCGAGGCCGCACTGTCCCGCGCCGGTCGTGACATGACGCCTGTCATCATCGATGCTTGGCGCGCGGGCTCTCGCTTTGACGCCTGGGTAGAGCATTTCTCGCTCGATAACTGGAAGGAGGCTGCTGCCAAAAACGGCATCGACCTCAATGAGCTTGTGCACCTGCCCTACGAGTTGGACTGGCGCCTGCCGTGGGAGCACGTGAGCCCCGGCTGCACGCGCGGCTTCCTCGAGCGCGAGTACCGTCGCTCGCTCGAGGGCGTCACGACTCCCGACTGCACCCGCACGTCGTGCACCGGCTGCGGAATCTGCCCCACGCTCCACGCCAAGAATGTATTGATGGGTGACCGCGCATGAGTGAGCGCCTGACCGACAACCCCACGCTCTTTAGGCTTCGTGTTCGCTATGGCAAGCGCGATCGCCTTAAGTACCTGGGCCATCTCGAAGTAATCCATACCATAGAGCGCATCGTGCGCCGTGCGGGACTTCCCTATGCCGTCACGCAGGGCTTTTCTCCGCACATGCGCGTGGGCTTCTCTTCGGCGCTACCGGTGGGTACGTCGTCGACCTGCGAGTGGTATGACCTGTTTATGACCGAGTTCGTGGCGCTCGACGAGGCGTTTGGGCGCTTGGCTGCGGCGTCTCCGACCGATCTGGCACCCATCGAGGCAGCGTACATCGACGTGCGCACGCCGGCGTTGACGGCGCAGCTCACGCGCCTGTCGTATCGCATCGACCTACACTTGGATCCCGAGGCGCCCGTAAGCGCCGACGAGGTGCGTCGTGCGATCGACACGCTGCGCGCGGACCATGGCATCGACTACGCGCGTGGCAAAAAGAGTAAGCGCTTGGATTTGGATCACACGCTCGTGGGCTATGAGCTTACGGCGGGGGAGTGCCTGGACCATTTGGTGCTCATGCTCGACACCCATGCCGACAACGAGGGCTCCATGCGTCCGGAAATTTTGCTTTCCGCTGCTGATGTTTTGTTGCAGGGCTTGACCCCGGGCGTGGATGCACCTATTGTTTCCACCGGTATGCAAGACCTCGTGACCATCTGCTCCTACGATGTCGAGCGTCAGAATCAAGCATGCGAGGACGACGAGGGCCGACTCGTCAGCCCCATACCTGTGCGAACTTGTGGATTTGCTCCACATACTCGTTGACGGGGGTATTTTCGCCTGCTACTATATTCGGCTGTTGCACTAACTGATGCATGAAGGGCAAGTAAACATGTACGCAATCGTTAACACGGGCGGCAAGCAGTACAAGGTCGCCACCGACGATGTCATCACCGTCGAGAAGATCGAGGGCAATGAGGGCGACAAGGTCACCCTGCCGGTTATCTTCCTCAACGATGGTAAGAAGATCGTCACCGATCCCGACAAGCTGGCCAAGGCCAAGGTTACCGCTCAGATCGTTGAGCAGTTCAAGGGCGAGAAGCAGCTGGTCTTCAAGTTCCACAAGCGTAAGCGCTATCGTCGTCTGAAGGGTCACCGTCAGCAGCTCACCAAGCTGAAGATCGTGAAGGTCCAGGCTACGTCCCGCGCCAAGAAGGCTGTCAAGGCAGAGGCCGAGGCTGTTGCCGAGGCTCCCGTCGCCGAGTAGATTACACTCGTAACGAAAGAGTAGGTATACACAATGGCACACAAAAAAGGACTCGGTTCCTCCCGTAATGGCCGTGACTCCCGCGGTCAGCGCCTTGGCACGAAGCGCTATGCCGGCCAGACGGTAACCACGGGCACGATTCTCGTCCGTCAGCACGGCACTCACATCCACCCGGGTGAGAACGTTGGCCGTGGCAAGGACGACACGCTGTTCGCGCTGGTCGACGGTACCGTTGAGTTCCACAAGGGTATCAAGCACAGGGTCAGCGTACGCCCGCTCGCGAACGCGTAATTCACCCTTCATAGAGCACATATGTGGGAGGCACTTGAGTTTTAGGATTCAAGGGTCTCCCTCTTTTTTGTAGGAGGCGATTCTGTTGTCACAGTTCACCGATATCAGCCGCATTAACGTGTGCGGCGGCGACGGCGGAGCCGGATGCATGTCGTTTAGGCGTGAGGCATTTGTCCCCAAGGGCGGCCCCGATGGCGGCGACGGCGGTCGTGGCGGCAATGTCGTCATCCAGGCCGATGCTCAGCTGTCTTCGCTGATCGATTACCGCTTTAAGCATCACTTTCGTGCTGAGCGCGGAACGCATGGCCAGGGTGCTCGCCGCAATGGTAAGAGCGGCGAGGACCTGATTCTCAATGTCCCCATGGGCACCGTAGTTCGCGAGCTCGATCCCGAGACGCAGACCCCGATGTTCGAGATTGCCGACCTGGTACACGACGGCGAGCGCGTCGTCGTGGCGCCCGGTGGTGCCGGCGGCCTGGGCAACACTCACTTTGTGACGTCGGTGCGTCGCGCGCCCGCGTTTGCCCAGCTAGGCGAGCCCGCCGAGGAACACTGGATCGAGCTCGAGATGAAGCTTATGGCCGATGCTGCGCTCGTGGGCTTTCCCTCGGTTGGCAAGTCCTCTCTCATCGCGCGTATGAGTGCCGCCCGCCCCAAGATTGCCGACTACCCGTTTACCACGCTCGTGCCCAATCTGGGCATGGTGCGTGCCGGCGAATATTCTTACGTCGTTGCCGACGTCCCCGGTCTTATCGAAGGCGCGAGCGAGGGCAAGGGCCTGGGTCACCAGTTCCTGCGCCACATTGAGCGCACGGCCCTGATCATGCATGTCGTCGACATGACGGGCGGTTTTGAGGATCGCGATCCGGTCGAGGACTATCGCATCATCAACCGCGAGCTCGAGCAGTATGGCGCCGAGCTCTCGGAGCGCCCGCAGATCGTCGTCGCCAACAAGTGCGATGCGCCGGGCACGGCTGACAAGATTGCCGACCTCAAACGCGCTGCGCTCGACGATGGACATATGTTCTTTGCCGTGTCTGCTGTAACGGGCGCCGGCCTCAACACGCTGATGCTTGCCGTGGGCGAGCAGGTGGCTAAGCTGCGCACCGAGTTGGCTGTCTCCGATGAGCCGGTCGATCTGCGTGACGATGAGTGGGAGCGCCGTCGCCTGCAGCGTGAGAAGCGTTTCCGTATTGTTCAGGAAGAGCCCCACGCCTTCCGCGTGGTCGGTCGCGCCATCGAGCGCATGGTCATCCAGACCGATTGGGAAAACGAGGAGGCCGTCATCTACCTGCAGCATAAGTTTGCGCGCATGGGTGTCGACGATGCGCTCGAGAAGGCCGGCTGCCGTGCGGGCGACGAGGTTCGCATTTGCCAGCGCGCCTTTGACTTTGAGGGCGCTGAGGACTTCTCGGAGTACGAGGAGCTCGAGGACGCTGGCGAGGACGTTGCCGTTGAGGCCCTTGGCGTGACCGATGCCCCGGATGAGGGCGTCGAGGTTGTCGATGCGGCGGATGCCGCGGACGATGCCGAGACCTCGGAGGGCGAGTAAGCCATGTCGCTGCGCGGTGGAATCGGTCTGCCCGAGCTTCCCATAGAGGGCGGCCAGGAGTTTAGGCTCGGCATTATGGGTGGCACCTTTGACCCCATCCATTACGGGCATCTGGTGACCGCCGAGCAGGCGCGTGAGTCCCTCGATTTGGACGCCGTGCTCTTTATGCCGGCCGGCTCGCCTGCCTTTAAACTCGACAAACCGGTGACGCCTGCCGAGGACCGTTATGCCATGACGGTCCTCGCCACCGCTGCGAATCCGGCTTTTTTGGCGAGCCGATTCGAGATCGACCGTCCGGGCGTGACCTATACGGCCGATACGCTTCATGCCCTTCGCGACTTTTACCCGCCTCAGGTAAAGCTCTACTTTATTACGGGCGCTGACGCGATTATAGATATTGTGACCTGGCATGATGCTGACCGAATCGCCGAGCTTGCCACGTTTATTGCGGCGACGCGACCGGGCTTTGATATCGATACGGCGCGTGCCCGAATTAAAGAGTCGGGCCTGCCGTTTGACGTGCGTTATATCCAGATTCCGGCGCTGGCGATCAGCTCGACGAACATTCGCAAGCGAGTTGCCCGTGGCATGAGCGTGCGCTATCTTACGAGCGAGTCCGTGCTCGGCTATATTCGTAAACGCGGGCTGTATACCGATCTGGGTCAAGAAGATTTTGAGTGATGGGGGAGAACGTTGTCGGTAGAAGACCAGTTTGAGGGCGACGAGCGCGCGCTATTGACGCGTATCCACGAGTTGCTCGATGTGCGCATGAAGGATAAACGTAAACGCTACGTTCATTCGCTCGGGGTTGCCGAGACTGCGCTGCACCTAGCCGAGGTATACGGTGTCGACCGCTTTGATGCCGCTGCCGCCGGCCTGATCCATGACTGGGACAAAGTGCTCTCCGACGACGAGCTGGTCACGCGCGCCCTGCATTACGGCATTAAGATTGCCGGCTCTCCGTCTGCCGCGACGCCGCTTTTGCATGGCCCTGTTGCCGCCTATGAGCTTCCGCAGCTATTTCCCGAGCTATCGCCGGCCGTTTTCCAAGCTGTCGACCGTCACACCGTGGGCGCCTGCGACATGACGCCGCTCGATATGGTGGTCTTTGTGGCCGATGCCATCGAGCCCAACCGCCATGGTGATTATGCCCACGCGCTGCGCAAGATGATGGGGGAGTCGACGCTTGACGAGTTGTTCTTCTCCTGTTTTGCGCAGGGTTTGGTCTATGTGATCCAGTCCGGGCGCTATCTTTATCCCACGGCTATTTCGATTTACAACCATTACGCCCAGCTACGCTAGCTCGGGCTGTCTAGAAAGAGGTATTCCATGGCCGACGAGACCATGACCGACGAGCAGATTCTTGAAGGTGTGGAGCACAAGAGCTTCGTTGCCACGTCCGACCGCACCGCTGCCTCGCTGTCCACGAGCGGTGTCGCCGCCGAGGATGTCGCCCGCGCCGCCGCGCAGGCCGCCTACGACAAGAAAGGCGAGGACGTGCAGGTGCTCGATCTGACCGAGCTCTCCGACGTGTGCGATTACTTTGTGCTCGCCACCGGTACCAATAACCGTCAGGTCGATTCGATCGTCGACGAGATCGAGGAGAAGGTCGCCGAGGCTTGCGGCGAGCATCCGTTCTCCATCGAGGGCCGTGAGCAGAAGACCTGGATGCTCATGGACTACGGTTCGGTTGTCGTCCACGTCTTCACTCCCGAAGCCCGCGACTTCTACCGCCTCGAGAAACTCTGGGGAGACGCTCCCCAGCTCCCCCTCAATCTCCTCTAGTAGCTCATTTGAGACGGGGGTTTTAGCTACCCTCACGCATATCGCCGGGCAGTTGCGGTTTTCCGCACCTGCCCGGCTTTCTTTTTGCCCAAAGGCGGTTAATCGTTGAAGCGGGATTGGCGGCCGAAGGATAGGGCGGTGTCGCCGAACTTGTCGCGGACGGCGTCAATTGCGACGGAGAGGTCGCGTCGGTCGCTGGATTGGGCCCCGCGGTCATCGACTTCGCAGAACAGGTCGGTTTGGATACCGCCTTGGTGGTTGAAGTCGCTCATGCCGATACCTGCCAGACGCACGTGCATGCCTTCTTGCCAGATATTGTCGAGCAGCTCGAGCGCCACGGCAACAAAGATATTCTCGTCGTCGGTGGGGTGGGGAAGCCGCCGCTGCGCCGTTCGCCCGCTTCCATACGAATACTTGAGCTTGAGCGTCACCGTGGCGCCCGTTAGTCCCTGACGGCGCAGGCGGCGTCCCACTGACTCTCCCAACAACGCAATCGCCGCTTCGATGTCCCCACGCTCAGTCAAATCTTTCGCAAAGGTGCGCTCATTGCTCACCGATTTAACCTCGCGTTCCTCGTCCAGACTCGTGACTTCGGAAACCTCGAGTCCCAGCGCACGCTGGCGCATGCGTTCGCCGTTGACACCAAAAATAGAGGCCAAGGTGGATTCCGGTGCACGTGACAGCTCGCCGAGCGTGTAGATGCGCATGCGGCGCAGTCGCTCCTCGGCCGAGCGCCCGATGCCGCTCATGGCAGATACCGGCAGCGCGGCCAAAAAGCGCTGCTCGGTTCCGGGGCGCACGATGGTCAGCCCAAACGGCTTATCCCGCTCGCTTGCGATCTTTGCGACCGTCTTGTTGCAGCCCACGCCAATGGAGCAGGTCACTCCCAGCGCTGCCACGCGGTCGCTTATGCGCCGCGCAACCAGCAGCGGGTCTTCGGGCGCAAAGCGGCCCGGTGTGATATCGATAAAGGCTTCGTCGATGGATACGCGCTCCACGCGCGGCGTCTCCTCGGCGAGAATCGCCATGACCTGCGCGCTGACCTCACGATAGCGATCAAAATGCCCATGCGTCCAAATGGCTTGCGGACAGAGGCGCCGCGCCTCGGCCGAGGGCATAGCGGAGTGCACGCCAAAGCGACGTGCCTCATACGAACACGTGGACACGACGCCACGCGAATCGGCATCGCCACCCACGATGAGTGGCTTTCCGCGCCATTCGGGATGATCGAGCATTTCCACGCTCGCAAAAAACGCATCGAGGTCCATCAGGCCCACCGCCGGACCCGTCCAGGGAGGCGGCGTGACGCCCATGGCATCCTCATAACCGTATGTATGTTCGCGTCTTTCCATGTCATGAGTATACCGCGCAGCTCATGTGGGGTGCGTGTATGTGCTTGCAAATCCCGAATTCTTGTCTAAGATATGGATTTGCCCTCGACTACACCGAAGAAGTTGGTCTCACGGACTTCACCTGCCCGCGTCGATGGCGTATTATGTTCAACTGTTTGTTTGTAGTTGCAGCCTAAAGCTGCTTGGTTGGAGGAGTTTCCTTTGGCAGTCAAGATTCGCCTTGCTCGTCACGGCGCTAAGAAGCGTCCGTACTACCGTGTCGTCGTCGCCGATTCCCGCGCCCCGCGTGACGGTCGTATCATCGAGGAGGTTGGCCGCTACAACCCGATGACCGCCCCCAAGACCATCAACCTCGACCTCGAGAAGATCGCCGACTGGCAGTCCAAGGGCGCTCAGCTCACCGACGCCGTCGCCGCTCTGGTCAAGGCCGCCAACGAGGGCGAGAAGACCGAGACCGTCGTCAAGAAGTCCAAGAAGCAGCTCGCCAAAGAGGCCGAGGCCGCTAAGGCTGCCGCTGAGGCCGCTGAGGGCGCCGAGGAGTAAATCGTGCCTGAGGTTGACGCTGCACAGCTCGAGGGTGAGGCAATGCTCTCAGATCGCATCGCCGATCTCGTCGAATATCTCGTTGTTCAGATCGTCGACGACCCGGATTCCGTGAGCCTTGAGGTCATCGATGGTGACGACGCCTCTACGATTGAGGTTTCGGTCGCCGAGGATGACGTCGCCAAGGTCATCGGCCGTCGTGGCCGTACCATCAAGGCCATTCGCACGCTCGCCCGTGCGCTGGCCGCTCGCCTCGACACTGCTGTCGAGGTCGAGGTTCTGGGCTAGGACCTTGAGGTCCCAGTACAAAAACATCGCCCGTGTGGTCAAGCCGCACGGAAGGAAGGGGGAGGTCCTCGCGCAGCCGCTGCGGGGGCTTCCTTCTGTATTAGAGCCGGGTATGCGCGTCGCCCTGACGCCGCCGGCGCTCAAGCGCGACCGCTTTTGCACGGTCGTGTCCGTCACCGATGCGGGCGATGGCGATCTGGTCTCGTTTGAGGGCATTGACGATTTGACGGCCGCCGAGGGCATCACGGGATGCTACGTGCTGGCAAGTCGTGACGATTTTGAGCTCGATTCGCTCGACGCTGCCTATACCGACCTGATGGGTCGCGAGGTGGTCGACGAGCGCTTCGGTTCGCTCGGCACGATCGTCGAGATCATGTCGACGCCCGCTAACGATGTTTGGGTTGTCGAGGGCGATCGGTACGGCGAGGTACTGATTCCCGTGATCGAGCAGGTTGTGCTCGATCTTCCCGACACAGGAACAATTTCCGTCCACGTTATGGATGGTCTGATCGATATGGACAAGTAGGGAGGACAACATGCTGATCGAGACCCTTTCGGTCTTTCCCGAGATGTTTGAGCCCGTCATGTCCACATCGATCCTGGGCCGCGCCCGCAAGGCCGGCCTTTTTGATTTTAAGGCGTATAACCTGCGCGACTGGACGCACGACCGCCATCGTACCGTCGATGACGAGCCGTACGGCGGCGGGCAGGGCATGCTCATGAAGGTCGAGCCTATCGCAGAGGCCATCGAGGCCATTAGTGCGGAGGGTCCCAAGCCGACGGTGGTGTTCTTCACCCCGTGCGGCGAGCCCTTTACGCAGCATGTGGCCGAGCGCCTGCTCAAAAGCGAGCGCCTGCTGTTTGTGTGCAGCCGTTACGAGGGCGTCGACGAGCGCGCGTATGCGTATGCCGACGAGCGCCTGTCGATCGGCGATTACGTGCTCACGGGCGGCGAGCTGCCCGCTATGGTCGTTGCCGACGCTGTCGTGCGCCTGATTCCCGGCGCCCTTGGTGACGAGATGAGCAACGTCGACGAGTCGTTCTCAACCGCCGAGGACGGAGGCCTGCTCGAGTACGCGCAGTACACCCGTCCTGCCGAGTTCAACGGCGAGGGCGTGCCGCCGGTGCTCGTGAGCGGCGATCACGCCAAGGTCGATGCCTGGCGTCGCAAGAACGCCATCGAGCGCACCTGCCGCTGGCGTCCCGACCTGATCGAGACTGCGCGGCTCACGCCCGAGGAGCGCGCTTACGCGCAGGAGATCCTTGACGCTTCGTATTCGCAGAGCGAGGAGTGAGTATGGTTCCTACGCAACATTCCGCGTTGAGGGGCGCTTTTGAGTGGATCGCGGTCATCGCGATCGCGCTTGTGGCCACCTTTCTGATCCGCACCTTTGTGGTCGAGCCCTTTGTGGTGCCCACCGGCTCTATGGAGGACACAATCGAGATTGGCGACCAGATCCTGGCGCAAAAGGTGAGCCTCGAGCTCGGTCAGCCCGTCAAGCAGGGCGATATCGTGGTGTTTCACAACCCCGATGGCACCTCTGAGCATGATGTTCTTGTCAAACGCGTTATTGCCACGGCCGGCCAGACGGTCGAACTGCAGGACGGCAAGGTGGTCGTTGACGGCCAAGCGCTCGACGAGGACTATACGGCGGGCATGAGCTGGCCGCTTTCGGTCCAAGCGCCCGGCGCCCAAGTGAGCTATCCCTACACCGTCCCCGACGGGTGTGTGTGGGTGATGGGCGACAACCGAGAGAACTCAGCCGACTCCCGCTATTTTGGGCCGGTCGACCGCTCCGATTTAATGGCCGTGGCACTCGTTCGCTACTGGCCGCTCAACCGCATCGGCGCTATCGACTAAAAACCGCTATAGTACAGTACCTAACCGTGTAATCGTTTCGACGAGGGGATATTAGAGGCATGAACGCTTCATCGCTTTCCTTCCAAGACATCATCCTGCGCCTCCAGCAGTACTGGGGCGAGCAGGGCTGCGTCATTATGCAGCCCTATGACTCCGAGGTCGGTGCCGGTACCTTCCATACCGCGACCACGCTGCGCTCGCTCGGTCCCGCCGAGTGGCGCACCTGCTATGCTCAACCTTGCCGCCGTCCCGCCGACGGCCGCTACGGCGAGAACCCTAACCGCATGCAGCACTACTATCAGTTCCAGGTGCTCATCAAGCCGTCGCCGGTCAACGCCCAGGAGCTCTACCTGGGTTCGCTGGCCGCCATTGGCCTGGACCCCAACGACCATGACGTCCGCTTTGTCGAGGACGACTGGGAGAGCCCGACCCTGGGCGCCTGGGGCCTTGGCTGGGAGGTCTGGCTCAACGGCATGGAGGTCACGCAGTTTACGTACTTCCAGCAGGTGGGCGGTATCGAGGTCGACCCCGTGCCCGTCGAGATTACCTATGGCCTGGAGCGTATCGCCATGTACGCCCAGGGCGTCAACTCGGTCTACGATCTGGTGTGGAGCTACCTGCCCGACGGCACGCCCATGACCTACGGCGACGTGTTCCTCGAGAACGAGCGCGAGTTCAGTGCCTATAACTTTGAGGTTGCCAACGTCGAGATGATGCGTCAGAAGTTTGACGACTACGAGGCCGAGTGCCATTCCTGCCTGGAGCGCAAGCTGCCGCTGCCCGCATACGACTGCGTCATGAAGTGCAGTCACGCCTTTAACCTGCTCGATGCCCGCGGCGCCCTGTCCGCGGTCGAGCGTGCCAACTACATCCTGCGCGTCCGCGCCGTCGCCAAGGCGTGCTGCGAGGCCTACATGGCCGAGGTCGCCGGAGTGAACGAGAATGCCGACCAGGAAGGCGAGGTGGCGTAAGCCATGGCAGACGCTAAGGATTTCCTGTTTGAGATCGGTACGGAGGAAATGCCCTCCGCGCCGCTGAACAATGCCGTCAAGCAGCTTGGCACCATGATCGCCAAGGGTTTAGACGATGCAGGCCTGGCCCACGGCGAGGTCCGCGTGATCTCGAGCCCGCGTCGCCTGGCTGCGCTCGTTGCCGACGTCGCCACCGCGACCGATGAGGTTCACGAGGTCAAGCGCGGTCCCGCGGCCAACATCGCCTTCGACGCCGATGGCAACGCCACCAAGGCCGCCCAGGGCTTTGCCCGCAAGTGTGGTGTGGCTGCCGAGGATCTGGTCTGTCGCGAGGACACCGACGGCCGCGAGTACGTCTTTGCCGAGAAGAATATTCCTTCCGCACCGGCTACGCCGATTCTGACCGCTCTGTGCGAGAAGACCATCGCCGGCCTGCAGTGGCCCAACTACCGCTCTCAGCGCTGGGGTCACGAGCACGCCACCTTCGTGCGCCCGGTCCGTTGGATCTGCTGCCTTCTGGGCGAGGACGTTGTGCCCGTGTCGTTTGCCGACGTGACGAGCGGCAATACCACGCGCGGCCATCGCGTGCTTGGCCCCGGTGACCACGTTGTCGCTAGCCCCGCCGCCTACGAGCAGGTGCTCGAGGACGCCGGCGTGCTCTCTGCCGAGCGCCGTCGCGAGGCGATTCTCGCCGGTATCGCCGAGGTCGAGGCTGCCCGTCCCGGCTGCCATGTCGATACGCCCAAGAAGGTCTTCGAGGAGGTTATCAACCTCTGCGAGTGGCCGACGGTGCTCGTCGGTACCTTCGATGAGGAGTTCCTCAAGGTCCCGCACGAGATCATCTGCGAGTCCATGCTCACCAACCAGCGCTACTTCCCGATCTATGACGGCGAGGGCAAGCTGACGCGTGAGTTCGTGGTCGTCTCCAACAGCAAGCCCGAGAATGCCGAGCGCGTGATCGACGGCAACGAGCGCGTCGTGCGCGCCCGTCTGGACGACGCCAAGTTCTTCTACGAGGAGGACCTGAAGATCTCCCTCGACGAGTTCCGTGAGCGTCTGGCCAAGGTTGCCTTCCAGGAGAAGCTCGGTAGCGTGCTCGCCAAGTCCGAGCGCATCGAGCAGCTCGCGCTCGCTATCGCCCGCGAGGCTCACCTGGGCGCCCATCTTGCCGCCGACGCTGCTCGCGCCGCACACCTGTGCAAGGCAGACCTGGTGTCCAACGCCGTCGTCGAGTTCACGAGCCAGCAGGGCGTGATGGGCGGTTATTACGCGACCGCGATGGGGGAGAACGACGAGGTCGCCCATGCTATTCGCGATCACTATCGTCCCCGTTTTGCCGGTGACGAGCTGCCCGAGGGCACCGCTGGCTGCATCGTGGCCTGCGCCGACAAGCTCGATACCATCTCCGGTATCTTTGCCATCGGCGAGCCCCCGACCGGCTCCTCCGACCCCTACGCGCTGCGTCGTGCCGCTATCGGCATTATCAACATCCTGCGCGACCGTCTGCCGATCGACCCCACGTCGCTCATCGACTTTGCCCTCGAACTCTACAGTGAGCAGGGCATTGAGTTCGACGCCGCCGAGGTCGCCCAGCAGGTTCGTGACTTCTTCCATGGCCGCCTGGTGAGCATGGCCCGCGACGAAAAGATTCCGGCCGATACCGTCGCCGCCGTTTCCGCGGTGCACATCATCGCCCCGTCCGTCTTCTTCGCCCGCTGCGCCGCCCTCGACGAGGCCCGCAAGAACGACGCTGAGACGTTCGACAACCTGGCGACCGCCTATGCCCGCGCCGCGCATATCTCCAAGCCCGAGCTGGGTGCGGAGTATGACCGCAGCCTGATGGGCGAGGTCGAGCTTGCGCTCGCCGACGCCTCCGAGGCTGCTCAGACCGCCGTCGATGCCGCCCTTGCTGCCGAGGACTACCCGGCCGCATTTGCCGCCCTCGCCGCCCTGCGCGCGCCCATCGACCGTTTCTTCGATGAGGTCATGGTCATGGACAAGGACGAGCAGCTTCGCGATAATCGCCTTAAGCTGCTCAACCGCTTCGAGGCCGTTTTCTCCGGCATCGCCAACATCGGTGAGCTTGCCCGCAAAAAGTAAGCTAGCCTGCGCATAAGCGCAAAAGGAGCCCCGCATGGATTGCCCGGTCACCGCTCGTCCCACCGTTATCGTTATCTCCGACTCGCTCGGTGATACCGCTTGTGAGGTGGTGCTTGCGGCGTCCGGGCAATTTGATGAAGGGGCTTTTCACGTTTTGCGCCTGCCAAAGGTGGCCTCCGTGGAGCAGGTCAAGTCATTTGTGGGGCCGCGCGTCGATGCCGACCATCGCGATATCGCCGTGTTCCATACCATCGTCGACCCGGCCCTTCGTGCTCGCGTGCTCGACTACTTGGGCATGCTGCACATTCGCTCGGTCGACCTGATCGGTCCGACGCTCGCCGTGCTGTCTTCGCTCGTCGGCGTGCCGCCCAAGGGTGTGGCGGGCGTGATTCACAAGACCGACGATCGGTATTTCCATCGTATCGAGGCCATGGAGTATTTCGTTGAGCACGATGACGGTCGTGGTTGCGACGATCTGTCGGGTGCCGATATCGTGCTGCTGGGTGTGTCGCGTACATCCAAGACGCCGCTGTCGATGTATTTAGCCTATCAGGGCTACAAGGTCGCCAATGTTCCGTTGGCCCATGGCATGGAGCCGCCCAAGTCGATTTACGAGGTTGACCCGATGCACCTGTTCGGCCTGATTTCGACCGTCGACGTTATTTCTGAGATTCGCGATAGCCGCTTGGGCGATGACTACGCCCGTGCCGTTGCCGGCTCCTATGCCGAGCCCGAGAGCGTGCGCAGCGAGCTTGAGGAAGCCCGTGCACTCATGAAGCGCTTAGGCTGCTTTGTTGTGCGTACCGACGGTAAGGCGATCGAGGAGAGCGCCTCCGAGATCATTAGTCACTTGGAGGAAATCCAAGAAGCCCGTGCCCGCCGCGCCGCCCGCCGAGCCCAGCAAAGCTAGCTTATTGGGGTAGCTAAAAATGCCCGTCTCTAAAAGACTACCTAAAAATAATGCACGATATTGGTAAAGCGATTTAGCAATAAACTAGCATTTGACCTGCAAGCATCTTGCATTGGTATCTTCATAAGGTAACCACCTTTACCTACCGTTTACCGCCATATTTATCACGTTTACCAACCCCCGCGCCCTCTGCGCAAGCCCGCTCAATGCCCGCCGTATAGTACCCTCACGGCCCGCATCCGGCGGGTCGATTCGTTACCACGGTCGTGCGCGTAAGCGCATGGAAGGGGAAGTATCGTGAGCGATTGCAAGAGGGTTTACCGTTTTGGAACCGACGCCCAGGGCACCTGTGTCACTGAGGGCGACAAATCCATGAACTTCGTGCTTGGCGGCAAAGGCGCAAACCTTGCCGAGATGAGCCGCATCGGTCTGCCGGTTCCCGGTGGCTTTACCATTACCTGCCAGACCTGTGTCGAGTACTCCGGTGCCGGCAACGTCTGGCCCGAAGGCGCACTCGATGAGATCGTTGCCGCCGAGGCGGACCTCGAGGCCCGTTGCGGCAAGAAACTCGGCGATGCCTCCGATCCGCTGCTCGTGTCGGTTCGCTCGGGCGCTCCGTTCTCCATGCCCGGCATGATGGACACGGTCCTCAACCTGGGCCTCAACGACGATTCCTTCCAGGGCCTTATCGCCCAGACGCAGAACCCGCGCTTTGCCTGGGACAGCTACCGTCGCTTTATCCAGATGTTCTCCAACGTCGTCATGGGCGTCGACGCCGACCTATTCGAGAACGCCCTGACCCAGGCCCGCCTGGTCGCCGGCGTTCGTGTCGATTCCGAGCTTTCGGCCGAGGACCTGCAGGAGCTCGTCGAGACCTTTAAGGGCATCTTCTCCGAGAACGTCGAGGCGACCCTGTATCCCGAGCTCGAGGTCGCTGACGGTAAGCCCGTTTTTCCGCACGATCCGGAGCTCCAGCTGCGCCTTGCCATCCAGGCCGTCTTTGGCAGCTGGATGAACGAGCGCGCCTGCATCTACCGCAAGCAGCACGGCATTTCCGACGAGCTCGGCACCGCCGTCAACGTCCAGGCCATGGCCTTTGGCAACAAGGGCGAGACCTCTGCGACCGGCGTCGCCTTTACGCGCAACCCGGCCGACGGCACCAAGGAGTTCTATGGCGACTTTTTGGTGAATGCCCAGGGCGAGGACGTCGTCGCCGGCATCCGAAACACCGAGCCCATCGCCGACCTCAAGACCACCTCGGGCCTCGAGTCCGCAGGCGAGGAGCTCGAGCGCGTGTTCCTGACGCTCGAGGATCATTACCGCGATATGTGCGATATCGAGTTCACCATCGAGCAGGGTAAGCTCTGGATGCTCCAGACCCGCGTGGGCAAGCGCACCGCCACCGCCGCCCTGCGCATCGCCATCGAGATGGTCGAGGAGGGCCTCATCACCCGCGAGGAGGCCGTGAGCCGCATCGACCCCGCACAGCTCGACCAGCTCCTGCACCCGCAGTTCGACGCCTCCAAGAAGTACGAGGCCCTGGCCAGCGGCCTTAACGCCAGCCCTGGTGCCGCCGTGGGCGAGGTCGTGTTCTCGAGTGATGACGCCGTCGCGCGTTCCGCCGAGGGCCACAAGGTCATTCTGGTCCGCTGGGAGACCAACCCCGACGACCTGAAGGGCATGGTCGCCGCCGAGGGCATCCTGACCAGCCATGGCGGCAAGACGAGCCATGCCGCCGTTATCGCCCGCGGCATGGGTACGCCCTGCGTCTGCGGTGTCGAGCGCTTCCATATCGACGCCGCCGAGAAGGTCGTGCACATCGAGGGCAGCGACCGCGTGCTGTGCGAGGGTGATGTCATCTCCATCGACGGTACCCTGGGCGTCGTCGTCGACGGCGCCGTCGACCTGGTTTCGGCCGAGCTCACCGGCGACCTGGACACCATCCTGTCCTGGGCCGACGAGATTCGCTTGGACGAGACCTGCGGCCACGCCAACCACGTGCGCGTCAACGCCGACAACCCCGAGGATGCTGCACTCGCGCTCGAGTTTGGCGCCGAGGCCATCGGCCTGTGCCGCACCGAGCATATGTTCCTGGGCGACCGCAAGAACATCATCCAGAGCTTTATCCTGTCCGATGACGAGGCCGTAAAGCAGCAGGCCCTGGCCGACCTGCTCAAGGTTCAGACCGAGGACTTCCTGGCGATGTTCAAGACCATGTCCGGTCGCGATGTGGTCGTCCGCCTGCTCGATCCGCCGCTTCATGAGTTCTTGGATAATCCTCGAGAGCTCGAGGTCGCCATCACCAAGAAGGAAGCCGCTGGCGCCAGCGAGGAAGAGCTTGCCGTCCTACGCGCCCGCCTGCGTCGCATTGACGGCATGGTCGAGTCCAACCCCATGCTGGGCTTGCGCGGCGTGCGCCTGTCCGTCGTCTTTGGCGATCTGCCGCTCATGCAGGTCCGCGCTGTGGCCACGGCTGCTGCCCGCCTTATCAAGGATGGTGTCGACCCGCGCCCCGAGATCATGGTTCCGCTCGTTTCCATCACGGCTGAGCATCTCCAGACCCGCGAGGTCATCGAGCGCGTGATCGCAGAGGTTTCCGCTGAGGAGGGCGTCGAGCTCAACATTCCCGTGGGCACGATGCTCGAGCTGCCGCGCGCCTGTATGGTCGCCGACGAGATCGCCCGTCATGCCGACTTCTTCTGCTTTGGCACCAACGACCTCACGCAGACGACCTTCGGCTTCTCTCGTGACGATGCCGAGGCCAAGTTCATCCCGCTGTACATGCACAAGAAGATCCTGAAGGACAATCCCTTCGAGACTATCGACACGGCGGTGCTGGAGCTCGTGCGCTTGGCCGTCGAGAAGGGCCGCGCCACCAATCCCGACATGCACTTTGGCGTGTGCGGCGAGCACGGCGGCGACCCCAAGTCCATCAAGGGCCTGTTTAACGTGGCCGACGTGGACTACGTGTCCTGCTCGCCCTATCGCGTGCCCCTCGCGCGCCTGGCTGCCGCTCAGGCCAAGCTCGAGGCCAAGCGCAGCGCCTAGCCCCCTGCGCATCGACGCCTAGCGTAGCGCCCCTTCATACCGCCCGTCGCATTCGTGAGGCGGGCGGTTATCATGTGCGGGTTTTGTCTTTTTGTCTGCGTAAAAAATTGTTCTTGCAGCAGAAACCCGCGCGTGTATACTCGAATACGTTTGTTCAACTACGTGCCGGCCAGGGTGGTACGGCACCTCTAGAAGAGTAAGGAATTGCACATGGATTACATCCGCGCAATCGAGCGTCAGCAGATCCGCGAGGACATTCCTCAGGTTCGCGTCGCCGACAACGTCAAGGTTCACTACCGCATTAAGGAAGGCGACCGCGAGCGCATCCAGGTCTTCCAGGGCGACGTCATCCGCATGGCCGGCGCCGGTGCCCGCGAGACCTTCACCGTCCGCAAGATGTCCTTCGGTGTCGGTGTTGAGCGTACCTTCCCGCTTCACAGCCCCAAGATCGCCAAGCTCGAGGTCGTCCGTCATGGTCGCGTCCGTCGCGCCAAGCTGTACTACCTCCGCGACAAGGTGGGCAAGGCTGCTCGCATCCCCGAGAAGCGCTAAGAAGATCGCAGCGTCTGTCCACTCGTTTGGACACAAGGGTCACCTTCGGGTGGCCCTTCTTTTTATCTGATTTGTATGCAAGGAGGGCCTGGTATGGCCAACATGACGAGCTCGGTTTCGGCATCGCAGGTTGCCGGTGAGTTGGCGAGCGCTACGTTTGAGGAGATTCCCGCCCTCGTGGAGCATTATCGCGAGGACCCGCGCCAGCAGGTGATCAAGGCTTGTGAACGCGCCCTCAAACGCCATGACAAAGAGCTTGCCGAGCGCGAGCGCGTCAATGACATGTACGAGCTTATGCATGAGCTTGGCGGCGATGGGGTGGTCGTTGGTGTCGACGAGGTAGGTCGCGGATCGGTGGCCGGCCCTTTGACGGTATGCGCCGTCTGTCTTCCTATGGAGCCGCGCGTCTGGGGTATCAACGATTCCAAAAAGCTCACGCCCGCGCGCCGCGAGTTGCTCTCGGTGAAGATTGCCGAGGTGGCGACGGCAATCGGTTTTTGCCATATCGCGCCGAAGGATATCGATGAAATGGGCATGGCCCGCGCCATTCGAGCCGCTGTCGCGGGCGCCGTGGCCGATACGGGGCTCGAGCCCGACTGCGTCCTCATGGATGGCAACCCCTTGGGCGCCGTTCCCAACGAGCGCGATGTGGTGAAGGGCGATGCCAAAATCGCCTGCATCGCCGCAGCGTCCATCATGGCCAAGGTCACGCGTGACGAGATGATGGTCGAGTACGACGCCGAGTATCCCGAGTACCATCTGGCCGAGTCGAAGGGCTATGCAAGCCCCGAGCATATCGAGGCCATTCGCAAACATGGACTTTGTCCACTGCACCGCGTGAGCTTTTGCGGAAACTTTCTGCAGACTGAGCGCCTTTTCTAGGTCAATTGTGGAGACAGGGACCTCAGGGGTTTTATAAACCTGCTGGTAGCGGGCCGTATGCAACACCATTGCTGCGTACGGCCCGTTTTTTGACGGCATTTGGTCAGCTTTTGGTTTGCTTCCGGTACTTACCCGCATGAAAGGTGCCCTCATCATCGGGGCAATACAGCGTGCGGGAAAGGAGACCCCATGAGTGCCGCAAGCAAAAAGAGCAAGACGCAGCAGCTCAAGGAGCGTTGGGAAAACGGCGAGCTCGACTGCGGGGTGATGACGCCCGAGTTTATCAAGGGACTCAGTCCCCGCGAGCTGGGCATGCTGGGCGAGCTGATCACCATCGACTACTTTAACGAGCGCGGCTACACCTTGCTGGAGCAGGGTTATCGTTGCACCGAGGGCGAGGCCGATCTGGTGCTGCTCGATGAGCTCGACGATGTCGTGGTGATGGCCGAGGTCAAGACCAGACGCGTTGCACTGGATTGCAGCACGCGGGTCTTTCCCGAGGAGGCAGTGGACGCCCAAAAGCAACGCCGCTACCGCCGCATCGCAAGTTGCTATCTCATGGAGCATTATCCGCTCAAGGCGATTCGCTTCGATGCCGTGGGTGTCACCATTCGTGGCGGGCATATCGCTGAGATCGAGCATCAGTACAACGCGTTCGATTGGCAGGTGTCGTGATGGCGTTCGAGACGTTTGCCGTTCACGCGGCTTGCATCCGTGGCGTCGAGGCGATTCACGTCACGGTCGAGGTCTCGCTTGCCGGTGGTGTTCCGGGCATCCAAATGCTCGGCATTCCGAGTATGGAGGTGATGGAGTCACGCGGTCGTATTCGCTGCGCGATGCGCTCCGCCGGGTTCGAGATCCCACGCTCGGGCATTACGGTCAATCTGGCGCCCGGCGATATTCGCAAGACCGGTAGCGGCTTTGATCTGCCCATCGCCATCGCGGTTCTGGCGGCCGATGGGCAGATTCCCCGTGACAACCTCGATCGCTGCCTTATCGCCGGCGAGCTCGGCTTGGACGGTACGGTGCTTCCCGTCAAGGGCGAGGTGGCGTTTCAGCTGCTGGCTCGCGACATGGGGCTGTCTTTTATCGCCGGCAGGTCAGACCAGCATGTGCCACTCGCGGGCGTTGATTGCGGCTTTATCGATCATCTGTCTCAGCTTGCTCGCGGCATGGGCGATGCCGTGCGTCATTATCTGGATTCCGAGGGTGTTGAGGCGACCTTTGAGCCCGAGCTCGACTATGCCGATGTGCTGGGGCAGGAAGTCGCCAAGCGCGGCATGGCGCTTGCGGCCGCCGGCGAGCTCGGTTTGCTTATGATCGGGTCCCCGGGATCGGGCAAGACGATGCTCGCCCGTCGTATGACCGGCATCCTGCCCGAGCTTTCCGTTGAGGACCAGCAGGAGGCGCTGTGCATCCATTCGGTCTTGGGTGAGAACATCGATGGCTTGTTGGCGGGGCACCGGCCCTTCCGCAGTCCCCACCACAGTATTTCGACCGCAGGCCTTATCGGCGGCGGGCGCCCGGTGCACCCGGGTGAGATCAGCCTTGCTCATGGCGGCGTGCTCTTTTTGGACGAGCTTGCCGAGTTTCCCACGGGTGTGTTGCAGACGCTGCGTCAGCCCATCGAGCGCGGCTATGTGAGGATCGTGCGCGTCGACGGGGCCTTTACCTTCCCGTCGCGCTTTCAGCTGCTGGCTGCGAGTAATCCCTGCCCCTGCGGCTTTTTGGGCGACCGTGAGGTGCCATGCCGCTGTTCGGCATCGATGGTCGAGCGCTATCGGTCTAAACTGCGCGGTCCTTTGGCCGACCGTATCGACATGATGATCGATGTGACCCGTCCCGACCCTCAGGTGATTATCGAGGGCGCGGAGGGTATGTCGTCAGCTGAGTTACGTGACTACGTTGTGCGCGGTCGCGCTTTTCGCGCTTGGCGCGAATCCCGTATGGACGATGCGGATGCCGAGGCCGAGGATGACGAGACACGGTCCATTGACGGCGTCGTTTCGACCTTTGAGCTCGATGATGCGGCGGAGAAGTGTGTGCTCGGCCTGTCGAAGCGCACGCATCTCACGGGCCGCGGCATCGTGCGCCTGGTTCGCATTGCGCGCACGATCGCAGATGTCGCCGAGAGCGAGCAAGTGACGCAGGACCACGTGCTCGAGGCGGCGATGTACCAGGGAAGGAGGGACCAATGATGGCCGAGGGGACCTTCGAGCTGCATCCAGGTGACACGTTGTATCCCGAGACCGTTTTGGAGCTTTCTGATGTGCCCCAGACACTCTATGTGCGCGGCAACCCCGAGGTGCTTTCGACGCCCGCGCTCTCCATCATCGGCGCGCGTAAGGCCTCGCCGTATGGTCTTGCCGTGGCAGAGCTTGCGGCAAAGGTGGCGGTCGAGGCGGGAGTGACGGTAGTTTCGGGTGGCGCGGTCGGTTGTGACCAGGCCTCGGGTTGGGCTGCGGTCAACGCCGGCGGCAAACACGTCGTGGTGCTGGGGACGGGCGCCGACGTGGTCTACCCGCGTTCGAGCGCGGGGCTTATTATGCGCACGCTCGATACGGGTGGCGCGGTCGTGTCGATCTCTCCGTGGGGCATGGGTCCGCGCAAGTTTGCCTTTCCGCGCCGCAATCGCGTGATCGCGGCCCTGTCGCAAGCCCTCTTTGTATCCGAGGCGGGTATGCCTTCCGGGACGTTTTCTACAGCCGAGGCTGCTATGGATTTGGGGCGAGAACTTCTTGCCGTGCCGGGGTCGATCCTATCGCCCGAGTCGCGTGGCACGAATTACCTCATTGTGAACGGTGCCTGCTGCATCATCGACGAGGAATCTATCGAGATAGCTATCTCACGCATCTACGGCACCCTGCGCTACTCGCGCCCCGATGCTCCCGGCATTGCCGACCTGGATCCAACGCAGCAGACCGTGATGCATGCGCTCATCGCCTCTCCGCTCAAAGTCGACGACATCGCGGCGCTCGTCTCGCTCGATGCCGTCGGCGTACTTAAACTCCTGGGTTCGCTTGAGCTCGAGGGCCTTATCGAGCGCATGATGGATGGAAGGTATGCGCCCTCCAAGTTTGCTCTTCACGCCCAGACACCCTTCGGTCACAATGGAAAACATGTCAATTAGAAAGGTGTTTGCAGATGCTGTTTGATCAGGTGACGGTTATCGGTGGCGGTCTGGCGGGTTCGGAGTGCGCGATTCAGCTGGCAGACCGTGGTTTTGCCGTAAAGCTGTGCGAGATGCGCCCCCAGGTGAGCTCCCCGGCTCACCATACCGATCACTTGGCAGAGCTCGTCTGCTCCAATTCGTTTAAGTCGACCCGTCCGGATTCCGCGGCTGGTTTGCTGAAGGCCGAGCTTGAGCGCATGGGTTCAGTCCTGCTCGATTGCGCCCATCGCGCGGCTGTTCCCGCCGGCGGTGCCCTGGCGGTCGACCGCGTCAAGTTTTCCGAGCTTGTCGAGGCCGAGGTTGCCGCCCGTCCCAATATCGAGGTCGTGCACGGCGAGGTCACGCAGATTCCCGAGGGCCACGTGGTCATTGCCGCGGGCCCGCTGTGTTCACCGGCGCTGAGCGAAGAGGTCATGAAGCTCGTCGGTGGCGACGCCCTTGCGTTCTTCGATGCCGCGGCGCCGATCGTCGATGCCTCCACGCTCGATATGGACGTGCTGTTTTCGCAGTCGCGCTACGAGGAGCAGGGGAGCGGCGACTATCTCAACGCTCCGCTCAACAAGGAGGAGTACGAGGCCTTTATCGAGGCGCTTACCACGGCCGACCGCGTGGTGCTCAAAGACTTTGAGGGCGGCGATCTGTTTCAGGCCTGCCAGCCTGCCGAGGAAGTTGCGCGCACCGGCAAGGACGCCATTCGCTTTGGCGCCATGAAGCCCGTCGGCCTCACCGACCCGCGTACCGGACGTCGCCCTTGGGCGGCGATTCAGCTGCGTGCCGAGAACAAGGAGAAGACCGCCTATAACCTGGTGGGCTTCCAGACCAACCTGACCTTTGGCGAGCAGAAGCGCGTCTTCCATATGGTGCCGGGCCTGGAGAACGCTGAGTTCTTCCGCTACGGTGTCATGCACCGTAATACCTTTGTCGACGCCCCGCACGTGCTCGATGGCACCTTTGCCGTGCCCGGCACCGGCGTGCGCCTGGCCGGTCAGATCACCGGCACCGAGGGGTACATGGAAGCCGTGGCGACGGGTCTGCTCGCGGCGCTCAACACCTATGCCGAGGCTATCGGGGCCGCGGGCGTCGAGCTGCCGCGTGTGGGCGCCCTGGGTGCGCTCGTGGGCTATGCGACCGATCCTGCCACCGTGGGCTATCAGCCTATGCATGTCAACTTTGGCCTGGTGCCGCCACTCGAGGATGGTAAGCGCCGCAGCAAGCGCGACCGCTACCAGGCCTATGCGGACCGTGCGCTCGAGGCCCTTGATGCCTATCTGGCCACTCGCCCCGATTTGTTTGGAGGCGACCGGTCATAGCCTTTGACCTGTACGACACCGTCGACTCGTTTATCGCCTATATCTCACGTGTCGAGGGACTTTCTCCCAACACGGTGACGGCCTATGGCTCGAGGCTGGAGCGTTTTGCTGCCTGGTGCGAGCGTGAGGATATAGATGCTTTCGCTGCCGACGTGCGCACCATTCGTCGCTATCTTGCCGAACTTTCGCGTGAGCAGGTGGCTCCCCGAACGCTTGCGGCACACCTGTCTGCCATTCGCTCGCTCTATCGGTGGATGGCTGCCGAGGGGGTCGTGGAGGGCGATGTGGTCTCGGCAATTTCCTCGCCCAAGCTCCCGCGCGATCTACCCGGTGTGCTGACGACCCAACAGGTGGAGGCGCTGCTCAAGACGCCTGATACCTCAACACCCGCGGGACTGCGCGATGCGGCGATGCTCGAGCTGCTCTATGCCTCGGGCGCCCGTATCTCTGAGCTCGCAGCACTCAATGTGGAGTCCATTGTGTGGTCCGAACGCACGCTGCGCCTGTGGGGCAAGGGGAGCAAAGAACGTATCGTCCCTCTGTATCGTCGCGCGCTCGAGGCGACGCGTCTCTATATTGAGGAGGGGCGGCCGGAGTTGCTCGCTCAGGCAAAGCGCCGTGACCCCACTACCGGGCCGCATCCGCTGCTTATATCGGCGCGCGGTAATCGCATGAGTGCCGCCATGCTCAGGCGGCGGTTCCATACTCTGGCGACACTCGCCGGCATTCCGGCCGACATCGCCCCGCATGCGATGCGCCATACCTTTGCGACCGACTTGCTCGAGGGCGGTGCGGACCTGCGCTCGGTTCAAGAGCTGCTGGGTCATGCGAGCCTGTCCACGACGCAGATCTACACGCACCTCACGCCCGATCGGCTCAAACGTGCCGTGGCTCAAGCCCATCCCCGAGGCGAATAGTGGCTGGGACGTCCCGCGCCGCACTCAGGTGTGTGGTTTTGATTGCGGGTTGGCACGAAGATGCATTCCTGCTATCATTCATCGGGTTGCTTCACGGCAACATGTTTTTATCACGCACGCGCGGCTACTTCATACCGTGGTGCCCGGGCTTTGGTAGCACATGTCCGGGTTGGTTTTGGAGGATGACCCCGCGCGGAGGCAAACCACAGGAGGTTTAACATGGCTACCAAGATTAATATCCGCACCCTGCTCGAGGCCGGCTGCCACTTCGGTCACCAGACCCGTCGCTGGAACCCCAAGATGAAGCCGTTCATCTTCGGTGAGCGCAACGGCATCTACATCCTCGACCTCAAGCAGACCATCCTCGACGCCGACCAGGCCTACACCTTCGTCAAGAACGTCGCCAAGGGTGGCAACGTGCTGTTCGTCGGCACCAAGAAGCAGGCTCAGGAGGCCGTCAAGAACGCTGCTGAGCGCGCTAATATGCCCTACATCAACCAGCGTTGGCTCGGCGGTATGCTGACCAACTTCGTCACCATCCGCTCCCGCATCAACCGCATGGAGGAGCTCGAGGCCATGGTCGAGGACGGCCGCATGGCAGTGCTCCCCAAGAAGGAGCAGGCTGTGCTCGGCAAGGAGCTCACCAAGCTCCAGACCAACCTCGGTGGCGCCCGCGACATGAAGGGTCTGCCCCAGGCTCTCTTCGTCATCGACACTAAGCGCGAGGAGAACGCCATCAAGGAGGCTCAGCGCCTGAACATCCCCGTCGTCGCTCTGATCGACACCAACTCCGATCCCGACGAGGTCGAGTACGGCATCCCCTGCAACGATGACGCTATCTCCGCTGTCACCCTTATGTGCGAGCTCATGGCTGACGCCTGCCTCGCTGGCTCCGGTAAGGAGCAGGTCTCCGAGGCCGAGATGGCCGCTGAGCCCAAGGCCGAGTAAATCAGTCTTAGTTAATTCTTTTTCATCTCTTTGAAAGGAACCACAATGGCCCAGATTACCGCCGCTATGGTCAAGCAGCTCCGCGAGATGACCGACTCCCCGATGATGGAGTGCAAGAAGGCTCTCGTCGAGGCTGACGGCGACATGGACGCCGCTGTCGACGTTCTGCGTAAGAACGGCCTTGCCAAGGCTGCCAAGAAGGCTGGCCGTGAGACCAACGAGGGCGCTGTCGCCGCGTTCGTCTCCGAGGATGGCAAGACCGGCGCTCTGCTCGAGCTCTCCTGCGAGACCGACTTCGTTGGCTCCAACGCCAAGTTCACCGGCTTTGCTTCTAAGGTCGCTGAGGTTGTCGCTACCACCGAGCCTGCTGACGTCGACGCTCTGCTCGAGAAGCCGATGGGCGAGGAGACCGTTTCCTCCGAGCTCACCGAGATGATTCACATCATGGGCGAGAACATGAAGATCTCCCGCTTCGCTGCCCGCAAGGCCGAGAACGGCGCGCTCGCTTCTTACATCCACATGGGTGGTAAGATCGGCGTCCTCGTCGAGTTCGCCTTCGAGAAGGCCGAGACCGCTCAGGCTGAGTCCTTCAAGACCTTCGCTCACGACGTTGCCCTTCAGGTTGCCGCCGTCGCCCCGATCTGCGCTACCCGCGATCAGGTTCCGGCCGAGACCGTCGAGCGCGAGAAGCAGATCTACATGGCCCAGGCTGCCGAGTCCGGCAAGCCCGAGGCTATCCAGGAGAAGATGGCTGTTGGCCGTCTGGAGAAGTTCTACAAGCAGTCCGTGCTCACCGAGCAGGAGTTCATCAAGGACAGCTCCCTCACCATCAAGAAGTACGCTGAGCAGGTCTCCAAGGAGCTCGGCGACACCATTACCGTCGTTGCCTTTGACCGTCTGGTCCGTGGCGAGTAAATAAGCTCTTGTAGCTGGTAATGAGCAGGCTGTGGGTTTTACTCACAGCCTGCTTTTTCATGGCTCTTATCAGAGCCTTTGATATCATATTGAGAGTCTAATTAAAGGAGGATCGCTTTGTCCGACATCCGATATAAACGAGTGCTTCTTAAGCTTTCCGGCGAAGCGCTGATGGGCGACGGCCAATATGGCATCGACCCCAAGGTTACCGATCATCTTGCCAAGCAGGTCAAGGAGCTGCTCGCCGTTGGCCATGAGGTCGGCGTCGTTGTCGGCGGCGGCAATATTTTCCGCGGCATGGCAGGCGCTGCCGGTGGCATGGAGCGTGCTCAGGCCGACTACATGGGCATGCTCGCGACCGTTATGAACGCGCTCGCCCTGCAGGATGCTTTCGAGCATAACGACGTTCCCTGCCGTGTGATGAGCGCTATCCAGATGAACGAGATCTGCGAGCCCTATATTCGCCGTCGCGCCATCAACCACCTTTCCAAGGGCAACGTCGTTATTTTTGCCGCCGGTTCGGGCAATCCGTACTTTACGACCGACACCGCCGCGGCTCTTCGTGCGTGCGAGATCGGCGCCGAGATTCTGATTAAAGCCACCAAGGTTGACGGCATCTACGACAAGGATCCCGTCAAGTGCGCCGATGCCGTCCGTTTTGACAAGATTACCTATCACGAGGTTCTCGTTCGCGGTCTGCAGGTTATGGATTCCACAGCTACGGCCCTGTGCCAGGATAACCGTATGCCTATTTTGGTCCTCAACATCGATGGCGAGGACACCGTCAAGCGCGCGCTCGCGGGTGAGCCCGTCGGCACGCTCGTCTATCAGGAGGATTAAGCATGGCAGAGAATATCACCGCCCATATGGACAAGTCGCTCGAGTCCCTCAAGCATAACTTCTCCAAGGTCCGTACCGGTCGTGCCAACGCCAACATTCTGTCCGACATCACCGTCGATTATTACGGTGTCCCCACGCCGGTCACGCAGGTTGCCGCCGTCAAGACCCCCGAGGCTCACATGCTGCTCATCGAGCCGTGGGATAAGGCGCTCATCAATGCTATCGTCAAGGCCATCGGCGCTTCCGATCTGGGTATTACCCCCAACTCCGATGGCACCGTCGTTCGTCTTCCGTTCCCGGCTCCCACTGAGGAGCGCCGTCGCGAGCTCGTCAAGGAGTGCCGCGAGTACGCCGAGCAGGCCAAGGTGTCTATCCGTAACATCCGTCGCGACTTCAACAATAAGCTCGAGCGCGATGAGGAGCTCACCGAGGACGATGTCCGTCGCGAGCAGGCCAAGGTCCAGAAGCACACCGATGAGTATGTCGCCAAGGTCGAGGAGCTTCTGAAGGAAAAAGAAGCCGAGGTCATGGAGATCTAAGGTGCAATACGACGAGCATAAACTGGTCGAGTACTTTGCCGACGCCCCTGCGGGCGTCGGTTTTTCCGACCTTGACCTCAATAACATTCCGCACCATATCTCGTGCATCATGGACGGCAACGGTCGTTGGGCCACGTCGCGCGGTCTTGCACGCACCGAGGGTCATAAGGCAGGTATCCTCTCGCTGCGCGAGATCATTACCGCCTGCGTGCGCCTGGGCGTCGACGTGCTTTCTGCCTATGCGTTTTCTACCGAAAACTGGAACCGTCCGCAGCATGAGGTCAACGTCTTGATGCATCTGTTTGCCAAGACGTTTATCGACGAGCTGCCGCTTCTGAAGCGCGAAAATGTGCGTGTTGTCTTTTTGGGCGACATTTCCGCGCTGCCCAAGAAGACCCGCGACGTTTTTGAACGCGGTCTTGCCGAGTGCGCCGATCACACCGGTATGACGCTGGCGCTTGCCGTCAACTACGGCGCGCGTGCCGAGATTACCCGCGCTGTCCGTCAGATTGCACTCGACGCTGCCGCCGGTAAGATCGATCCTGCCGCAATTGATGACGACATGGTGGCTTCCCACCTCTATACTGCCGGCCTTCCCGATCCTGAGCTTGTGATTCGCACCTCTGGTGAGCTGCGCCTTTCGAACTATCTGCTGTGGCAGGTGGCTTATTCTGAATTCTACGTCACCGATACCTATTGGCCCGACTTTGATCGTTGGGGCCTTGTCGACGCCATTTTGGCCTATCAGGGCCGTGACCGTAGGTTTGGTGGACTGAGCAAGACCGAGGAGGCTTAATCGTGTCCGATCGTCCCAAGGCATCTGCTCCCAAGACGCCTGCGCGCAAAGCTGCCACTGCGGGAGCGCCTGCAGCGAAGAGCGGCACCGGTTCGTGGCTGGCGGGCTTTATTACCCGTGCCGCCGCCGGTATCGTCTACGCCGTTGTCTTTATCCTGTGCCTGGTTTTGGGTATCGTGCCCACGGCCATCTTTGTTTCCGTCATGAGCGGTCTGTGCTGCTATGAGTTTTTCCGTATGACAAGGCTCGATGGCAAGATGGCTAACGAGCGCATGGGTATCGCTGCCGCCGTACTCTTTCCGCTGTCGGCGTTGGGCGATTCGATGTTGCTGAATGCCCTGCTTTTTGCCTTGATGCTCGCTGTGGGCATTTGGTATGTCTGGTCGCCGCGTACCCGCATCTCTGATGTGGCCGTGACGCTCATGGGTCCCATCTACACTGGCTTTATGCTGTCGGCTATCGTGCTGCTGCGCGATGCCGTGCCCGGTTTTGCCGGCGCCCTCCTTTCAGTGGGCGTTTGCGCGTCCCTTTGGGTCTCCGATTCGTTTGCCTACATCGTGGGCAGCCGTATCGGCAAGCACAAGATGGTTCCCAAGATCTCTCCCAAAAAGAGCTGGGAGGGGTTTGCCGGCGGCATCTTGGGCTCGGTTTTGATTTGGCTCATCCTGTGGGCGACGCACTTCTACAAGCTCAGCCTGCCCTATGCGCTGCTGTGCGGCGTGGTCGTGTCCATTCTGGGCGTTATCGGCGACCTTATCGAGTCGCGCATCAAGCGCGGTGTGGGCGTCAAAGATTCCGGCAACCTTATCCCGGGCCACGGCGGAATGCTCGATCGTAGCGATTCGCTTATCTTCGGCTGCATCACCGCGCAGCTGTTGCTGATGATCGGAGGCGTGCTGTAATGTCCTTCCAGACGACGTATGGCCCCGATGGACGCCTTCGCGTTGCCATCCTGGGCTGTACAGGCTCTATTGGCACCCAGGCGCTCGATGTGTGCCGCCAGCATGCCGATCGCCTGCAGGTGACGGCGCTGTCCGTTAACTCCAGTACCTCCGAGCTCGTTGCCGCTGCCCGCGAGTTCTCGGTTCCGGCGGTTGCCGTGGCCGATGTCGATCATGGCGATGACGCCGTGCTGCAGGAGTTGCCCGAGGGAACGAAGCTCGGCGTTGGCGCGCAGGCGGTTTGCGAGCTCGCGCGTCGCGACGATGTCGACTGCGTGCTTGTCGCTATTGTGGGCGCCGCCGGTCTCGAGGCGAGCCATGCGGCCTTGACCTCGAATAAGCGCCTTGCCCTTGCCAACAAGGAGTCCCTCGTCGTCGGTGGCGACTTGCTTATGCCGTTGGCGCAACCGGGCCAGCTTATTCCAGTCGACTCTGAGCACTCCGCCATTTACCAGTGCTATCTGGGGGAGAACCCGCGCGAGGCTCATTGTATTTGGCTCACCTGCTCGGGCGGTCCGTTCTTTGGCTGCACGCGCGACGAGCTCGATCGCGTGACGCGTGTCGATGCCCTCGCGCATCCCACGTGGGCCATGGGTGCCAAGATCACCATTGACTCCGCCACCCTCATGAACAAGGGCCTGGAGCGCATTGAGGCCATGCATCTGTTTAACTGCGACCTCGATTTCATTAACGTGGTCGTGCAGCGTCAGTCCAAGATTCACTCTATGGTCGAGTTCGCCGACGGCTCCGTGATGGCGCATCTCGGTGCATCCGACATGCGTATTCCCATCCAGTTCGCGTTCTCGTATCCCGAGCGTTGGGATACTCCGGCGCCTCGTATCGATTTCCGCGAGCTGGGGCAGCTCACGTTTGATGCTGCCGACATGGATACCTTCCGCTGTCTGGCACTGGCCGAGCGTGCCGGCAAGACGGGTGGCACCATGCCGTGCGTGCTCAATGCCGCCAACGAGGTCGCCGTCGATGCCTTCCTGCACGATGGCTGCAGCTTTACCGATATCGATCGCATTGTGGAATCCTGCATGGACGCCCACGATATGCAGGTGGTCGATTCGTTTGAGCAGCTTCGCGACATCGATGCGTGGGCGCGTGAAAAGGCTGCGCAGGTGCTCGCCGCAACCCGTTCCTAACCCATAAGGATTGCATTTTCGTTTTATGGATACTGTTCTGAGCGTTCTCTCATCGGTCTTTTGGGGCCTGCTGATGCTTTCCGTCCTCGTGTTTTTGCACGAGGGCGGCCACTTTTTGGCGGCGCGTGCCTGCGGCGTCCGTGTGACCGAGTTCTTTTTGGGTCTGCCGTGCCGCTTTGACATCCATTACACGTCGCGTCGCATTGGAACCAAGTTTGGCGTGACCCCGCTGCTGCTGGGTGGTTACGCTGCCATCTGCGGTATGGATCCGACCGATGTTTCGTGCGCCGACCGCGTGCTCGCGGCTATCTATCGTCATGGTCGCGTGACCGTGGCCGACCTTGCTGTCGAGCTCGAGCTTTCCGAGGAGGATGTGCTCGAGGCATGCGCCCTTTTGCTGGGCTGGGGCTCCATCGCGCCCTGGTATGAGGAAGGGGAGAAGCCCTCGCCGAGCTACTATCCCACCAAATATCAGACGTTGCCGCGAGACAAGGCAGGCTATACCACCTTTGATGGTCGCCGTTTCGATCGCGAACATGCGACTGCCGAGGGCGATGTGTGGGAGCTGCCGTGCGGCGAGGCCGAGTTCCTTGCGCGCGAGCGCTCGCACACCTATTTGGGCCAGGGCTTTGTCAAGCGTGCCTTTATGCTGCTTGCGGGCATTATCGTCAATATCCTGACGGGTTTTTTGCTCCTTATGAGCATCTATTCCATCGCAGGTGTCACCGTGCCGGTGGATACCAATGTGATTGGCCAGGTTGACGAAGGCTCGATTGCCGCCTCGGCGGGAATCGAGGGCGGCGACGCGATTCTTTCGGTCGACGGTGTATCGTGCTCTACCTGGATGGACGTTTACGATGCCATCGGCAAGGCTGCCGGTAAGGACGATATCGCCATTGAGTACGAGCGTGACGGCAAGCAGCATTCGACCACGGTTGCGCTCAAAGAGGACGATCGCCTAGGTGTGTATGCCTCTACGCAGGTGGTCCGTTTAGACCCCATCACGTCGGCTCGTCTGTCGTTCTCCTATGTTGTGCAGACAGCGGAGGGCGTGATGCGCCTGCTCCAGCCGCAGCATACGATGGAGATTCTCGATCAGTCCTCTTCGATCGTGGGTATTAGCGTTATGTCCTCACAGGCTGCTGCTGCCGGCCCTGCCACGTTCCTTTCGTTTGCCGCCCTCATTTCATTCTCGCTTGGCTTTATGAACCTGCTGCCCATCCCGCCACTCGATGGCGGCAAGCTAGTCATCGAGATCATTCAAAAGATTGCGGGCCGCGAGCTTCCGCTCAAGGTCCAGACGATTGTGAGCTATGTGGGCATCGCGCTCTTTGCGCTGCTGTTTGTCTATATGCTTCGTTCCGACATCCTTCGATTTATTCTGTAGGGGAGTGTTTGGATTGTCTTTATCCCATCCTTTGCCTCGCGAGCTGACGCGCCCCGTGCATGTGGGCGGCGTGCAGATCGGTGGCGGCGCGCCGGTGGTGGTCCAATCTATGACCTGCACCGATACCGCTGATGCCCAGGCAACGCTTGCGCAAGTGTGCGCGTTGGCGCAGGCTGGCTGCGATATCGTGCGCGTGAGCGTGCCCTCCGAGGCCGCGCTTGAGGGCTTCCGCACCATCTGTGCCGAGTCTCCGGTGCCGATTGTCGCCGATATCCACTTTAACCATAAGCTCGCCATTGGTGCCGTTGAGGCCGGTGCCGCCAAGCTGCGCATCAATCCCGGCAATATCGGCGATTGGGCCAAGGTTGACGCGGTGATCGATGCTGCGGGTGCCGCGGGCTGTGCGATTCGCATTGGCGTGAACGCGGGCTCGCTTGAGCAAGATATTGCCGAGCGCGACGACCTCACGCAGCCCGAAAAGCTCGTGATGTCGAGCGAGCGCTTCGTCAAGCACTTTGAGGATCGCGGCTTTACGAACATTGTGCTTTCGGCCAAGGCCCATAGCGTGCAAACGACGCTCGATACCTATCGAGCCCTGTCACGTGAGATTCCCCACGTTCCGCTTCACCTGGGCGTGACGGAGGCGGGGACCAAGCTTCAGGGCACCATCAAGAGCTCTGTAGGCTTGGGTATCTTGCTTTCCGAAGGCATCGGCGACACCATGCGTGTGTCGCTCACGGCCGATCCGGTTGAGGAGCCGCCGGTCGCCTGGGGAATTCTACAGTCGCTGGGCCTGCGTCGCCGTGGTCCCGAGATTGTCTCGTGCCCCACGTGCGCCCGCTGCCAGGTTAACCTCATTCCCATCGCCGAGGAGGTCACCGAGCGGCTTAAGAACTATTCCGCGCCGCTTTCGATTGCCGTCATGGGATGTGCCGTTAATGGCCCCGGCGAGGCTTCTGATGCCGACCTGGGCGTTGCTTGCGGACGTGGTCAGGCCTTGCTCTTTTCGCATGGCCAGATCATTGGTAAAGTAGCTGAGGACCAAATTGTCGACGCGCTTATGGCAGAGGTCGACAAGCTTATTGAGGAGAAATAAATGACCCGAGCAATGTATATGTCTAAGCTCTATGCGCCGACGCTTAAAGAGGATCCGGCGGACGCTGAGCTCGCCAGCCACCGCCTGCTGCTCCGTGCCGGCATGATCCGCAAGGAGGCCGCCGGTCTGTATTCCTACCTGCCGCTCGCATGGCGCTCGATTCGCAAGATTGAGAACATCGTGCGCGACGAGATGGACGCCGCCGGCGCCCAGGAGCTTATGATGCCTATCATGGTCGATGCCGAGTTGTGGCGTGAGTCCGGCCGTATCGATGCCTATGGCAAGGAGCTTGTGCGCTTTGACGACCGTCATGGTCGCGAGTTCGTGCTGGGCCCCACGCATGAGGAGACCGTGACTGCTCTGGTGCGCAATGAGCTGCGTTCCTACAAGCAGCTGCCGGTGAATCTCTATCACATCCAGGACAAGTTCCGCGACGAGTTCCGTCCCCGCTTTGGCCTGATGCGCGGTCGCGAGTTCATCATGAAGGACGCCTACAGCTTCTCCGCCACGCAGGAGAGCCTGCAGGAGGAGTACGACAAGATGAAGCAGGCTTACGCCAATATCTGCGAGCGCTGCTATATCAAGGCCCTGCCCGTTGTCGCCGATTCCGGCGAGATCGGTGGCGATACCTCCGTCGAGTACATGGCTTTGGCCGACGCCGGCGAGGCTTCTCTCGTCTATTGCGATGACTGCGGTTTTGCCGCCGATGATGAGGCTGCAAGCACCAAGGTCGTCGTGACTGAGGGTCCCGGTGACGGTACGCTTACCAAGGTTGAGACTCCGGGCATGGGCACCATTGAGGCTGTTGCTAAGTTCTTTGGGTTCCCCGAGAACGGCACGCGCAAGTCCCTGGCGCTCATCGATGCCGAGGACAAGCCCGTCGTGGCCATTGTTCCGGGCGACCACGAGCTCAACGACTGCAAGGCCGAGCATGTCTTTGGCAAGGGCTATCGCATGATGACCGACGAGGAGCTCCAGACCTACGGTCTGCACAAGGGCTTTATCGGACCGGTTAACTTGCCCGAGGGCATCCGTCTGGTGTGCGACGAGAGCCTGCGCGAGTCCAAGCAGTGGGCCTGCGGTGCCAACGAGGTCGATTATCACTTTACCGGTGCCTGCCCCGAGCGCGACTTTACCGTCGATGAGTGGGCAGATCTGGTCACCGTCGTTGCCGGCGATCCCTGCCCGCACTGCGGCAAGCCGCTCTCTGCTGCCCGCGGCATCGAGGTCTCTCAGGTGTTCCAGCTGGGCACCAAGTACTCCGAGGCCATGGGTGCCACCTTTATGGACGAGGACGGCAAGGAGAAGCCGCTCATCATGGGTTGCTACGGCGTTGGTGTGTCCCGCTCGCTTGCTGCCGTCGTGGAGCAGCACAACGACGAACACGGCATCGTCTGGCCGGTCTCCGTTGCCCCGTACGAGGTCGCGGTGATTCCGCTCGATCCCAAGAAGGAGGAGTGCGCTAACGTTTGCGACCAAATCGTCGAGGGCCTGTGCGCCGAGGGTATCGAGGTTGTCGTCGATGACCGTGACGAGCGTCCTGGCTTTAAGTTTGCCGATAACGACCTCATGGGCTTCCCGTATCAGGTCGTGCTTGGCAAGCGTGGCCTCAAGAATGGTACTGTGGAGCTCAAGGACCGTGCCACGGGCGAGCGTGAGGACGTGGCGATCGACGAGGTCATCGCCAAGATTGCCGAGCTTGTTAAGGCGGCCCGCCGTTAATCGACGTTTCTGCTATTAGATGTAATTGCGGGGCTGCTCCGTATCTCTCTTAGGATGAGATGCGGAGCAGTCTATTTTGTTGGAATAAACTCGATGGGTAAAGAAAAACCCCACAGCCCATATGAGCTGCGGGGTTTTCTTGTGCCTCCGATGCGAAATAAATCGCTCAGATATTACTGATAATCGACGACGTCGATCCAGTTCTTCAGGAACTCATCGTTCACGTTGCGCTTACGAGCGAGCTCGGAAGCGGCGACGATGCTCGTCCACTGACGCACGACCTGCATGGGCATGTCGGCGCGGTCGCAGTAGAGCTCCAGGTAGGCCTCGGCCTGATCCTTGCTGTTGAGGGCGAAGAGCAGGTAGGTGGTGGCAACGTCGGCAGCAGGGGAGCCCTGGGTGGCGTGTGCCCAGTCGCACACATAGAGCTGGCCGTCGTCGCCGACGATGACGTTGGAGGGGTTGAAGTCGCCGTGGCAGACCTTGAACTCCTTGGTCATGCCGTCCAGACGCTCCTGAAGGTTGTAGCGCGTGGTGGCATTGAGCTGATCAAGGCTGTCGATCATGCGGGCGAACTTGTCGCGCTGACGGTTGAGCAGCGGGGAGGTGTAGCCGTGGATCTCGATCTGGAGGTCGACGAACATCTCGAGATACTCACCAAAGCGCTGGGGCTCAGCAGTCATCTTCTCGGCAAGGGTGGTGCCCGGAACCTTCTCGGTCACGAGCGCCCAGCCGTTGGCGTTCTCGAGCTGGGAAACCTCGAGAGCCTTGGGGCTGCGGATGCCGCACTCATTGATGCGGGCAAGATTCAAAGCCTCGTTGAACACGTCGGAGACAGGCTTGGTCTCGTTAAAGACCTTGACGATCTTGTCCCCCAGGTCGTAAACGACCTTGTTGCCACGGCGGACGAGCTCGGTCTTGGAATCGGGTAGCAGCATGGTTGCATCCTTTCAACGATGCGATAGAAGCGACGGCGGGGGTGTGTGAAACACCCGTGCACCCCCGCCGTTAAAAACCGTGCTAAAACTAGCAGACGGCGTAGTCCTGAGGCTCGCGGCCGTAGTAGGCGTCCAGGTAGAGCTCCTTGATTTCGCTCATGAGCGGGTAGCGCGGGTTTGCGCCGGTGCACTGGTCGTTGAATGCCTGCTCGGTCATCTCGTCGAGGGTGTCGAGGAAGTACTGCTCGTCAACACCGTAGTCGGCGATGGTCTTCTTGACGCCGATGAAGTCCTTGAGTTCCTCGAGCTTCGTGATGAAGTTCTCGAAGACCTCCTTGTCGTCCTTGCCGTCGATGCCGCAGTACTTGGCCATCTCGGCGTAGTTGTGCAGCGCGTTGGGGTAAGGATACTGGGAGAAGGTACCCATCTTGACGGGAGCCTCGGCGGCGTTGTAGCGCATAACGCGGGTCAGGATGACGGCGTTGGCGAGGCCGTGAGGCAGGTGATGGAAGGCGCCGAGCTTGTGAGCCATGGAGTGGTTGAGGCCCAGGAAGGCGTTGGCGAAGGCCATACCGGCCATGCAAGAGGCGTTGTGCATCTCCTCGCGGGCATGCGGGTCCTTGGCGCCGTTCGTGAAGCTGGAGGGCAGGTTCTCGAAGACGAGCTTAGCAGCGCGCTCGGAGAGGCCCTTGGTGTAGTCGGAAGCCATGATGGAGACGTAGGACTCGATGGCGTGGGTCATGACGTCGATGCCGGAGGCAGCGGTCAGGCCGCGCGGGGCGGTCATGCAGTTGTCGGCGTCAACGATAGCCATGTTGGGGAGCAGCGCGTAGTCGGCGAGCGGCCACTTGATGCCGGTCTCCTTGTCGGTGATGATGGCGAACGGCGTGCACTCGGAGCCGGTACCCGAAGAGGTCGGGACGGCGACGAAGTAGGCCTTCTTGCCCATCTCGGGGAAAGTGAAGATACGCTTGCGGATGTCCATGAAGTCCATGGCCATGTCCTCAAACTTGCACTCGGGGTGCTCGTACATCATCCACATGATCTTGCCGGCGTCCATAGCTGAGCCACCGCCGACGGCGATGATGACGTCCGGCTCAAAGAGAGCCATCTGCTTGGCGCCGCGACGTGCGCACTGCAGCGACGGATCGGGCTCGACGTCGTAGAAGCAGTCGTGGGCGATGCCCATCTCGTCGAGCTTGGCCTCGATGGCGCGGGTGTTGCCATTCTTGAAGAGGAACTGGTCGGTGACGATGAAGGCGCGCTTCTTGCCCATGACGGTACCGAGCTCGTCGAGAGCGACGGGCGTGGAACCCTTCTTGAAGTAGACCTTCTCGGGAGCGCGGAACCACAGCATGTTCTCACGGCGCTCGGCCACAGTCTTAACGTTGATCAAGTGCTTCACCCCAACGTTCTCGGAGACGGAGTTGCCGCCCCAGGAGCCGCAGCCCAGGGTCAGAGACGGCTTCATGCCAAAGTTGTACAGATCACCGATGCCGCCGTGCGAGGACGGGGTGTTGATGACGATACGGCAGGCCTTCATGACGTGCTCGAACAGGCTGATCTTCTCGGCCTGGGCGGGGTGCACGTACAGAGAGGCGGTGTGGCCCGGGCCACCGGCGAGCACCAGGTGCTCGGCCTTGTCGACGGCCTCCTGGAAGTCCTTGGCGTGATACATGGCCAGGACCGGGGAGAGCTTCTCGTGGGAGAACTCCTCCTTGGCGGGGTCGGTGGAGGTGACCTCGGCGATCAGGATCTTGGTCTTGGCAGGAACCTCGATGCCGGCGAGCTCGGCGATCTTGGCGGCAGCCATGCCGGGAATGCGGTGATCGAGAGCGCCGTTCTTGAACATGGCGGCACGCAGGGCCTCCATCTCGGCACCCTGCTTGACGAAGTAGCAGCCGCGCTTCTGGAACTCGGCTTTGACCTGGTCATAGATGGTGTCGATGACGGTCACGGACTGCTCGGAAGCGCAGATCATGCCGTTGTCGAAGGTCTTGGAGTGGATGATGGAGTTGACGGCGAGCAGCACGTCGGCGGTGTCGTCGATGATGACCGGGGTGTTACCGGCGCCAACGCCCAGGGCGGGCTTGCCCGAGGAGTAGGCGGCCTTGACCATGCCCGGGCCACCGGTGGCGAGGATGATGTCGACGTCACGCATGACCATGTTGGTCAGCTCGATGGAGGGGACATCGACCCAGCCGATGATGCCCTCGGGGGCGCCGGCCTTGACGGCGGCGTCAAGCACGAGCTTGGCGGCGGCGATGGTGCACTTGGCGGCTGCCGGGTGCGGGGAGATGATGATGCCGTTGCGGGTCTTCAGGCTGATCAGCGTCTTGAAGATCGCGGTGGAGGTGGGGTTGGTCGTCGGGATGACGGCGCCCACGATGCCGATGGGCTCGGCGATCTTGGTGATGCCGTAAGCCTCGTCGCGCTCCAGAACGCCACAGGTCTTGGTGTTCTTGTAAGCGTTGTAGATGTACTCTGCGGCGTAGTGGTTCTTGATGACCTTGTCCTCAAGAACGCCGCGGCCGGTCTCCTCGATGGCCATCTTCGCCAACGGGATACGAGCCTTGTTGGCGGCCATGGCGGCCTCATAGAAGATCTTGTCGACCTGCTCCTGCGTGTACGTAGCAAAAAGCGCCTGGGCCTCTCGCATCTGAGCGAGCTTAGCCTCAAGCGCCTCTACGTTGTCCACAATTGCGGGAGTAGTGTTTTCCGGTGACTTTTTCACCATTTGTGTCTCCTTGCGATCGGAGATTTACCCTACGACTTGCATGATAGCAAGAAATTATTCGGCGAACGGCAAGATTCCCGTAAAAGGCATACTAAAACGCTTCAATATACTGAAGCGTTTTAACTAAAACTATCTGCCAGTGCATCGCCCCGCTCATTGGGGACAGACTTACATGAGTGGTTTCACTCATTTGGGACAGACATCGATTTGCGATTTTGTCGTTTTGGGCCTGTTTTTGTCGCTGATTGGATATAAATAGGTCACAGGCTCAGCATTTCGCGTTTCTTCTCTCCTTTTAGGTGTTGCCTGTACGGCTTTGAAAGGAGAGACCATGCCCCGATGCGCCCGCGAAATTTCGCTCACCGGCTATTACCACGTCTTTGACCGCGGTAACTCCAAACAGATCATTTTTGAAGATGATTCCGACCGCTATCGTTTCCTATCGGACATATCGGACAGGTTTGCGTGCCATGACGTGGCGGTGTTGGCCTGGTGTCTTATGGACAACCACTTCCATTTGATGGTTGATGACCCATATGACAACCTTTCAAAGGCAATGCAGTGCGCGCTGACGGCGTATGCCAAGTATTTCAATGGGAAAACGGGAAGAACGGGCCATCTGTTTGACAATCGCTATTCGCGGGTCGCGGTTGAGTCGGACACGCAGGCAGTGCAGCTGCTCGACTATATTCATCTCAATCCTGTGAAGGGTGCGCTTGACTCGCTCGAGGCGTACCGCTGGTCAAGCTATAAGGCGTATCAGCTGGGCTATGATCCCTTTGACATCTGTGATGCGGCCCCTATGCTTGATGTTGTCGGAGGCTCCCGTCGCTATTGCGAGCATCTCAAGAAAGTTGCCGGGCGCATCTGGTCAGTGGAGGTTCTTCCGCGCCGGCGGATCCCCGATGAGGAGGCCCTTTTCGTTGCGCGCGAAGTCCTGACGAGCATAGATCCTGCGTTGCTCAAGGCCCTGCCACGCCCCGAACGCGATGCCTGCCTGCTGAGGCTCAGGCGGGCACATCTCACGGTCAAGCAAATTGCCCGTATCACCGGTATCGGCGCCACAAGCGTGACCAAGGCTACTGCAGGCTGGAAGGATGCAGCGTGAGATAGGGGCCGGAGCCGATCGGGACGCCGCATGCGTGCGTCATGTCTGTCCCCAATGCGTGAAAACACTCATCTAAGTGTGTCCCCAATGAGTGGGGCTATGATTCCTTTGACATCTGCAAACACTCATGTAAGTCTGTCCCCAATGAGTGCAAAAAGGCGCCCTCCGTGGGGGAGGACGCCTTTGGTAAGTTCTATGTGAACGCGAGGTCTTTGACCCGGAGAGTCCGAGGTACTTGTTGGTAAGACCTTATTTAGGAGCGCGCAACCTTGCCGGACTTGAGGCAGGTGGAGCAAACGTTCATCTTGCGACGGTGACCATCGACGACGACGTAGACGCGCTGGATGTTGGGGCGGAACTTACGGTTGGTGACGCGGTGAGAGTGGCTGATGGAGCGACCGGCAACGGGGTGCTTACCGCAAACTTCGCAAACTTTGGACATAACTGACCCTCCTTGGGCGACAAACGAACATGTCGCGTTAACAAACAAGCCTGAACTATAGCACAGAAGTCACTCCCTGTGCGCAATCTACACAGAGATATTCCTCTTTTGGCGATAGTGCCCACGCTACGGCCCTGGACGTAGATCCGATTTGCGTGCAGCAGGGGGGATTATGCCAGCTCGCAACAAGGTTTTCAAGCTCGTCCCACAAATATATATAGGTTTATTGAGCGTAGGGCTCCGTTTACGGATTGCTCTGTATTTATGCTCGCAATTAAGCTCAACGTTGGCTACACTATCCCTTGACCATTAAAGGGGTACGAGATACCCACATGGAATTACATAGCTGCCAAAGAGCAGCCCTTCCTGTGGGTGTCTGGTCCGCTTTGAGCGGTCGGGCATCTATTTTTTTGACTGTGTCAGCAGTCAAGACATGTGAGGAAGGAGATCGATGGGCACGACTTCCCCCAAGGCGGTCATCATGGACGAGACCGCCGTCAATCGAGCGATGACCCGCATCGCGCACGAGATTCTCGAGCGCAACGAGGGCTGTGAAGACCTCGCTCTGGTCGGCATCGTCACGCGCGGCGACCTTCTGGCAAAGAAGCTCGCCGAGGAGATCAAGGAGATCGAGGGCGTCGACGTTCCGCTCGGCAGCCTCGATATCAGCTTCTACCGCGATGACTATGCGACCAATTTCGCTCCCGCGATCCACGCTACCAACATTCCCTTCAGCGTCGACGGCAAGCGCGTCGTGCTGGTGGACGACATCCTGTATACGGGCCGTACCATCCGCGCCGCTCTGGACGCCGTTATGGACCTGGGCCGTCCGAGCCGTGTTGAGCTGGCAGTTCTCGTTGACCGTGGCCACCGTGAGCTCCCCATCTCGCCGGACTTTGTCGGCAAGAACGTTCCCTCGTCGCATGAGGAGAACGTGCACCTATATATGAAGGAAGTCGACGGCCACACCGCCGTCGAGATTAACGACGTCGCGCCGGGTTCCCACGTGGGCTCCGCGCCGCTGGGAGGTGAGTAGTACCGTGGCGTTCAACCATAAGCACCTGATCGACATTACCGAGTACTCCGAAGAGGACATCAAGCTCATCCTCGAGACCGCCAAGGCGTTCTCCGAGGTCAACGAGCGTGCGATCAAGAAGGTCCCCACGCTCAAGGGCAAGACCATCGTCAACATGTTTAACGAGCCCTCGACGCGCACGCGCAGCTCCTTCGAGCTCGCCGAGAAGCGTCTTTCGGCCGACAGCCTCAACTTTGGCGGCTCTTCGACCTCCACGGTCAAGGGCGAGAGCCTCGTCGATACCGTCGAGACCCTCAACGCCTATAAGATCGACTGCATCGTCGTGCGCGACAAGCACGCCGGCGCGCCCTACATCGTCACGCAGAACTCGCCCGCGAGCGTCATCTGCGCCGGCGACGGCAAGCACAACCACCCCACGCAGGCCCTGCTCGACCTGTACACCATCTGGGAGCACAAGGGCGACTTCCACGGTCTGAAGGTCGCCGTCGTCGGCGATATCGCGCACTCCCGTGTCTGCGGCTCGCTGATCCCCGCCCTTAAGATCATGGGCTGCGAGACCTACGCCGTCGCCCCCGGCACGCTGCTGCCGCCGGCGCCCGAGGTCCTGGGCTGCGACCACGTGACGAGCGACCTCGATTCCGTCCTGCCCGAGCTGGACGTCGTCTACATGCTGCGCGTGCAGCAGGAGCGCCTCGAGGGTGCCCCGTTCCCGACCATTCGTGAGTACCACAAGCTCTTCGGCCTGACCAAGGACCGCGAGAAGCTCATGAAGCCCGACGCGATCATCTGTCACCCGGGCCCCATCAACCGCGGCGTCGAGTTCGACTCCTATATGGCCGACCACCCGCAACGCTCCGTCATCCTGGAGCAGGTCTACGCCGGTATCTGCGTGCGTATGGCTATCCTGTATCTGCTGCTTGGAGGTGCCGATAATGGCCTTGCTTCTTAAGAATGCCCACGTCGTCGACCCGTCCGTCGAGCTTGACGGTGTCGTTGACGTCCTGATTGACGGCGATAAGATCGCCGAGGTCGGCGAGAATCTCGCCGTCGAGGGAGCCGAGGTCCGCGACCTTTCCGGCAAGTATCTCGTCCCCGGCCTGGTGGATATGCACGTGCATCTGCGCGAGCCTGGCTACGAGGTCAAAGAGGACATCGAGAGTGGCACTCGCGCTGCTGCCAAGGGCGGCTTCACCGGCGTGTGCGCCATGCCCAACACCGATCCCGTCACCGATAACGGCACCGTCGTGGAGTTCGTCAAGTCCCGCGCTGCCGAGGTCGGTCACTGCCGCGTCTATCCGTCGGGCGCCATGACCCGCGGTCTTAAGGGCGAGGCTATGTCCGAGATGGGCGATATGGTCGCCCACGGCGCCGTCGCCTTCACCGACGACGGTCGTGGCGTGCAGGGCGCGGGCATGCTCCGTCGCTGCATGGACTACGGCAAGATGTTCGGCAAGGTCTTTATGAGCCACTGCCAGGACGAGGACCTGGTCGGCCACGGCCAGATCAACGAGGGCAAGGTCTCGACCCGTCTGGCTCTCGAGGGCTGGCCGGCTGCCGGCGAGGAGCTCCAGATCGCCCGCGACATCGAGATTGCCAAGCTGACCGGTGCCAAGCTGCACATCCAGCACATCTCCACCGCTCATGGCCTGGAGCTCGTGCGTGCCGGTAAGGCTGCCGGTATCCAGGTGACCTGCGAGGCTACCCCGCACCACATGTTCCTGACCGAGAACGACCTGGACGAGACCTACAACACCTCGCTCAAGGTCAATCCGCCGCTGCGCACCGACGAGGATGCCGAGGCCATCCGTCAGGGTGTCATCGACGGTACCGTCGACGCTATCGTTACCGACCACGCTCCCCACACCCCGTGGGAGAAGGCCCGCGAGTTCGAGCTCGCGCCCTTTGGAATGATTGGCCTCGAGACTTCGCTGTCGCTCGTGCTCACTGAGCTGGTCAACACGGGCAAGATGAGCGTGAGCCGCATGGTCGAGCTCATGGCCATCAAGCCGCGTGAGATTCTGGGCCTCGATCAGGTTCAGGTCAAGGCGGGCTCTGTCGCCGACCTGACCGTGTTCGACCCCTCCGCAACCTGGACGGTTGGCGAGGACGGTTACGAGTCGCGCGCCGAGAACTCCGGTTTTGCCGGCCGCACGCTCACCGGTCGTGCCACCGATGTATTTGTCGGTGGCAAGCAGACGCTCGCCGACGGCTGCATCTGCTAGCATAGCCTTATCGCTTTTGTGCGCGGCGCCCTTGCGGTGCCGCGCTTTCTGTTCGTTTAGACCATGCAACCGCATGGGGGATTGGAGCGTCTATGCCCACACCTTCCACTGCACGCATGCACGACTTCGAGGTCGTCTCGAACCGGGAGATCGCCGACGGCATCTTCTCGCTCGTCATCTCGGCCCCCAAGCTTGCAAGTGCGCTCAAGCCCGGTCAGTTTGTGAACATCGCCGTCCCCGGCGATGCGTCTTCTCTGCTTCGTGTGCCCTTGAGTTTCTACCGCGCCGACGCCGAGGCTGGCACCGTCGAGCTGTGGTACGCCGTCGTGGGCGACGATACCCGCCGTTTGTCCCAGATGGGCCCTGGCTCCACCTCTAACCTGTTGGGCCCCGGTGGCCGTGGCTGGATGGTACCCGAGGGCACCAGGAAGGCACTGCTCGTCGCCGGTGGCATCGGCGTTCCGCCTGTGCTGTGTCTTGCCGGCATGCTTGCCGAGCAGGGTGTTGATGTGGACGTGTGCCTGGGCTTTGGCACCGCTTCCAAAGTCGTGGGTGTCGATGAGTTCCGCGCGCTGGGCGCCACGGTTAACGTGTGCACCGACGACGGTTCGCTCGGCACGCACGGTTTTTGCACCGATCCTGCCGCAGAACTGCTTGGCGAGGGCGGCTACGACTACGTGGCCAGCTGCGGCCCCGCCGTCATGATGAAGAAAGTCGCCGCCGCTGCCGCTGAGGCCGGTGCGTACTGCGAGGTGTCGCTCGAGCGCATGATGAGCTGCGGCTTTGGCGCCTGCAACACCTGCAATGTCGAGACGGTCGACGGTATGAAGGGCGCCTGCATGTGCGGCCCCGTGTTCGATGCTTCCAAGGTGGTGGTCTTCTAGTGGGTACCGTGAACATGGCCGTCGATTTCGGCGGCGTCAAGATGCAGAACCCCATCAACACCGCAGCCGGTACCTTCGGCTACGGTTGGCAGTTCCAGAATTTCTTCGATGTTTCCCAGCTGGGCGCCATTACCACCAAGGGCTGTGCCGCCGAGCCCTGGCCGGGCAACCCTGCGCCTCGCATGGCCGAGATTCCTGGCGGTATGATCAACTCCGTGGGACTGCAGAACCCCGGTGTCGCCGCCTTTGCCCGTGAGTCCGGCCCGTGGCTCGAGCAGCTGTCCAAGGACGGTTGCCAGGTCATTTGCCAGGTTGCCGGGCACTCCGTTGACGAGTTTGTCCGCGCACTCGAGATGTATGTCGAGCTGTGCCCCTGGGCTGCCGGCTACGAGATCAACGTGAGCTGCCCTAATATTGCCGCCGGCGGTGCCGCCATGGGATCAACGCCCGAGGGCGCCTCTTCCGTTATGGCTGCCTGCCGCAAGGTGACCGATAAGCCGCTGTTCGTAAAGATGGCTCCGGTCAACGTTGCCGAGATTGCCAAGGCTCTCGAGGCCGCCGGCGCCGACGGCCTTTCGGTCATCAACTCCATCCAGGGCATGGCCATCGACGTTCATACCCGCAAGTCCCGCGTGGCCAAGCCCAAGGGCGGCCTTTCGGGCCCGCTGTGCCACCACATCGCCGTGCGCATGGTCTGGGAGGTTGCCCAGGCCGTCGATATCCCCATCAACGGTGTCGGCGGTGTCATGACTGGCGAGGATGCGGCTGAGTTTATCCTGGCCGGCGCCACCTGCGTGTCGGTCGGCATGGCCAACTTCGTCGATCCGTGTGCTTCGCTTAAGATCGCGCATGAGCTCGAGGCCTGGGCCGAGTCCCAGGGCGTAAAGGACATCAACGAGCTGGTGGGTGCTTTCGAATGCTAGAGAATGATGCCCGCGACCGTGTTATCGTCGCCCTCGACTGCGACCGTGAGCGCGCGCTCGAGCTCGCCCACGAGCTTTCGGGCCATGCCGCCTGGCTCAAGGTCGGCATGACGCTCTATTACGCTGAGGGTCCCCAGATCGTCAAGACCTTTAAGGACCTTGGCTTTAAGGTCTTCCTCGACCTTAAGTTCCATGACATTCCGCATCAGGTGCGCGGCGCTGCCCGCTCGGCCTCGCTTGCCGGTGCCGACCTGCTTTCGGTCCACGGCCTGGGCTCGGGTACTATGCTCGCTGCCTGCCGCGAGGGTGCCGAGGAGGCGCGCGAGGACCGCGCCAAGCTCGTCGCCATCACCGTGCTCACGAGCATGAATCAGGATGCCTTGAGCGAGATCGGCGTCGAGTCGCCCGTGGCCGAGGAGGCCGCCCGCTTGGCAAAGCTTGCTCAGGCCAACGGCATCGATGGCATCGTGTGCTCGCCGATGGAGGCTCACGACATGCGTGAGCTGCTGGGTCCTGATGCCCTGATCGTGACTCCGGGTGTGCGTCCGGTGGGTGCCGCCCTTGGTGACCAGTCCCGCGTGGCGACGCCCTCCCAGGCTATCGAGCGCGGCGCAAGCCACATTGTGGTGGGCCGTCCCATCACCGGTGCCGACGATCCGGTTGCCGCCTTTGACGCCATCGTCGCCGAGCTGGTCGAAAACGTCGCGTAAAAGATTCCCCTAAGTCACCACTTTTGGGTCTCATTAGCACAAAATAGCCTCTGTGCCTGCGTAAACTTTCCCATCCTTTGTGTGGAATCGCAGGTCAGGGGCTTAACTTTGGGCGCAGTATATTGCACTTTTTGCGGGTATCGTCTAACCTATGGAGCCGCGATTGGGCATTTTGTACGTTCTACGTGCTAAAATGCTAATTATTGAATCAGATATAACCCAACTATTTGGAGGTACGAATGGCACTCCCTCAGCTTACCGACGAGCAGCGCAAGCAGGCTCTTGAGAAGGCTGCTGCCGCACGTCACGCCCGCGCTGAGCTTCGCGAGCAGATCAAGAAGGGCGAGAAGTCCCTCGAGTCCGTGCTCAACTCCGATGACCCCATCGCTTCCCGCATGAAGGTTTCCACTCTCATCGAGTCTCTCCCCGGTTATGGCAAGGCCAAGGCCGCCAAGATCATGGAGGAGCTCGGTATCTCCGCTTCCCGTCGCGTCCAGGGCCTCGGCGTCCGTCAGCGCGAGCAGCTCCTCGAGCAGCTGACCAAATAAGTGAGCGCTCAGGATTCCAAGCTCTTTGTGATTTCTGGACCGTCAGGCGCAGGCAAGGGTACGCTCGTCACTCGTGTGCGCGAGCGCCGCTCGAACCTGGGCCTGACGGTTTCGGCTACCACGCGAGCACCACGCAAAGGTGAGGTCGACGGCGTCAACTACTTTTTTCTGACGCGCGAGGAGTTCGACCGCCGCGTGGCAAACGGTGAGTTTGTTGAGTGGGCCGAGGTCCACGGTAACTGCTACGGCACGTTGGTGAGCGAGGTCACATCCAAGCTCGCCTCGGGCTCGTCTCTGATTTTGGAGATCGATGTCCAGGGCGCCCTGCAGGTGAAGGAGCGTTTCCCCGAGGCCGTGCTGATCTTTATCAAGCCGCCTTCGCTTGAGGTGCTCCGCGAGCGTCTAGTCGGTCGCGGTACCGAGACGCCCGAGACGATTGAGCTGCGTATGGCAAACGCCGCCGATGAGCTTGCCCTTGCCGACCGCTACGACGACGTCGTGGTGAATGACGATCTCGACCGCGCGACCGATGAGCTCGTTCGCGTTCTCGATATGCATGAAAGGATCTGAGGTCCGTGTCCGTTGTAAAGCCTTGCATTGACGATCTTCTGGAGAAGACCGATCACAACCGCTTCCTGCTCGCTTCGCTTGCCTCCAAGCGCGCCTGCGACATCAATAGCATGCTGCGTGGCCAGCACAACCGCGTGCTTGCCGTCCAGGATGTCGATGACATCACCATCGGGCTTTCCGGTGCCGATACCATCTCGATGGCTATGGACGAGATTGTCGACGGTGACATCTCTTACGACGAGGCCCGTTACGAGAAGGCGCTCGGCCACAAGGTTGCTGAAGCCTAAATGGCGGCTCGCGTCTGCCTGGTCCACTATCACGAGGTTGGACTGAAGGGCAAGAACCGCGCACATTTTGAGCATATCCTCATGGATAACATCGAGGCGGCCTTGGCCGCCTTTTCCGTGAACGCCGTGTCTCGAATTTCCGGTTATATCCTCGTGACCTTTAACGAGCATCAGGCCGACGAGGCGGCGCGTGTCATCCGCACCGTCCCCGGCGTTGCTCGTGTGTCTTTGGCGTATCACACCAACCGCGACCCGCAGGAGTACTGCGCCGCCGCCGTGAAGGCGCTGCGCGAGTTTGGTTCCTTCGATTCGTTTAAGGTGCACGCCAAGCGCTCCAATACTGACTATGAGCTCACCTCGATCGATATCAATCGTCAGGTGGGCGAGGTACTGTGTGAGGCCTTCCCCGATAAAAAGGTTCAAATGCACGACCCCGATGCAATGGTGCACGTACTGGTGGTCCAGGGCAGCGTTTATGTGTACGCGCGCTCTGAGCGCGGCGTGGGCGGTCTGCCGGTGGGTTCTGCCGGCAAGGTCGTGACGCTGCTGTCGTCGGGTATCGATTCTCCGGTGGCGACCTGGATGCTCGCGCGTCGCGGCGCGGTGTGCGTGCCGGTGCATTTCTCCGGTCGTCCGCAGACGCCCGATACGAGCGAGTATTTGGTGCAGGACATCATCCGTGCGCTTGCGCCGGGTGTCCAGATCGGTCGTCTGTACGTGGTGCCGTTTGGCGACTGCCAGCGTGAGATTTCGGTTACCTGCCCCAGCAACCTGCGCGTGATCATGTACCGCCGCATTATGTATTCGGTTGCTGAGCGCATTGCACACATCGAGGGTGCCAAGGCTATCGTTACGGGCGAATCGCTTGGGCAGGTTGCCTCCCAGACGCTTGAGAACATCATGGCCGTCAACGAGGCCGTGAAGATCCCCGTGTTCCGTCCTCTCATCGGTTCGGACAAGCAGGAGATCATCGCACGTGCCGAGGAGATCGGTACATTCGATATCTCGACTGAGGCCGCTCCCGACTGCTGCACGCTGTTTATGCCGCGCCGTCCCGAGACGCACGCTAAACTCGATGCCGTGCATGAGGCCTGGGAGTTGTTCGATCATGAGGAGATGATCGAGCGCCTGCTTAAGCAGACCGAGTACATCGACTTCGAGAGCAACACGTACAAGGCCCCTAAGACCTTAAAACGCAAACATTCGGAGCTTGCTCCGCGTGAGATTTACCAAGATCACGAATAAATTTGTGCATAGACCGACGATGCGCCTGCATCGTCGGTCTTTTGCTATCTGGGCATTAGGCGATAAACGGTTCATTTGTCTACGTTTGCCTGAATAAATGGACATTATTGCGCAAGGTTTTGGTCAGCTTTTGGTTTGACCGCGAAAACCGGTTTTGGGGCGTGGCTGTTGCGGAGCTCCTTTCCTGACACGATGGTGTTGGGAGGTTTTGCTATGGCGCAGCGCGAACAACATGAACGAGTCAAAAAGATGGACCGCTGGGCGGGCAAACTGCTCGGTCATAAGGCAGTGGTGATGGCGATACTGGTCGTCATTGCGATGGCGAGTGGACTGGCAATGGCGAACCTTGGCGGCAGTGCCGGCGGCGTGTCGTTTGAGCGTACTGATGGTTCGGGCTCGTTAGTGGAGCCGGGATCCGGCGATGCCTCGAGCGGAAAGACATCCGAAGGCTCTTCGACTAAGGCTTCTGCCGCGGCAGAGGTCTATGTCGATGTCGATGGCGCCGTTGTGTCGCCCGGCGTATATCGTCTCAAGGACGGCGCGCGGGTGGCTCAGGCGATTGATGCCGCCGGCGGGCTGGCGCCCGAGGCAGACGTCACGGGGCTCAATCGGGCATCTAAGGTCGTCGATGGACAGAAGATTCACGTTCCAACGGTAGGGGAGCAGCAGGCGTCCATTGCGGAAGCCGGTGTTGATGTTGGGGCTTCCGCATCGTCGGGCGTTAGTGGCGCAACAGGTCTAGTAAACATCAATACGGCAAGCGCAGAAGAGCTGCAGACGCTCTCGGGCATCGGCCCCTCCATGGCCCAGTCGATTATCGATGAGCGGACAAAGAACGGTGCTTTCGCCTCGGTTGACGATCTGATGCGTGTGTCGGGAATCGGCGAGAAGAAGCTTGCCAAAATCAAAGATTGCATCTGCGTATGAGTGCGACCGAGCGCGAGCACGTGATGCCTCCGCGGCCCCTGATTCCGTGGACGATGGCCCTGTGTGCCGGCATGTGCATGAGCTGCGTCTTGGTGCTCAACATAGCCGCTGATGCGCTGCTGAGGGAGCGGGCGCCGGCGGTCGGGCCGCTATGGGCCATTCCCGTTGCGGCAGCGGTATTCGTTGTGCTGGCTCAATCTTGTGCGCGGCTTGCCCCTTGGAAGCGGTGGCTGTATGCCGCTTCCGTCGGTCTCGTGGCGGGAGCGGTCGTCTCGGCGTGGTGGGCCGTGGATGTGCTCAGTGCCTCGAAGGCGCTCGATGGTCGAGCGGCAAGCAGCCTCGAGTTTGTCGTGCAGGGTGACCCATCCATAAACGACGACGTGTATTCCTATACCTGCGAGGCACGCGCGGACGGTAAGAACTTGGCAACGGTTCGCCTATCGTGTGATCGTGAGCTCAAGGTCGGGGCGCACGTGCGTGTTATCGGTCGCGTTTCACGTTTTGAGAACGATGCATATGGACGATCGCGCGTGCTCCGAGGCGAGGCGCGCAAGGTTAAAGCCGTTCGGATTGTGTCGGTCGATGAGGGTTCTCCGGGGCCGCTGCTTCGGCTGCGAAATGGGCTGCTTGCGTCCATCGCGCCTGCGACCGACCCGGCGCGTGCGCTCATAGCCGGTGTCGTCTGCGGTCGTTCGGCCGAGCTGCGCGTCCAGCCGGCGGGCGACTGGTTTTCGGTGACGGGAACGGCGCATCTTATCGCCGTCTCGGGCAGCCATTTGGCCATCGTGGGGTTTGTAATCGAGGGTGTATTGCAAAAGATTCGGTGCCCACGTTGCCTTCAGCGGGCGATATTGGCGATAACGCTTGTGGGTTACGCTGCCTTTACTGGCGCGTCTCCCTCGGCCGTGCGTGCGTGCTGTATGGTGTTCGCGACGCTTGTCGTAAACGGCGCGGGGCGTCGCCGGCACGGCGCATCGGCACTCTTCGTAACCATGTCCATCTTTGTGCTACTGCGGCCGACGGTGCTGTTCGAGATGGGCTTTCAGCTTTCATGTGCCAGCGTCTTTGCCATTCTGTGCTTTTGCCCCTATGCGACCTACGCTTTGAGTGAGCTGGGTGTGCCATCGGGCGTTGCCAGCATGCTTTCCGTCACGCTGTGCTCGCAACTGGCGACACTTCCCATTACCATTCCTGCCTTCGGTACATTCTCGCTCATTGCTCCGTTGGCAAATGCGGTCATCGGTCCGGTTGTGAGCGTATTGCTCGCTGTGTCGATCGTGCTGGCTCCCTTTTCGCTCGTGGGACCGTTGCGGACTTGGGCTCTCGTTGTGCCCATGATTGCCGCCCGTTGCGCGCTGTTCTTCGAGCAGCTGTTTGCCGCCATGCCGGGTGCATCCGTGGGCGTGCCGCCCGATAGCATGTGGATTTACCTAGTGCCGTGTTTGCTGGCGGTTCTGCTGGTCTGGTGGCCGCGTCCCCGTGTACGTCCTATGGCGGTGGGGCTTGCATGCCTGGTGCTCTTGGCTGCGATTCCGTACGTCTATTGGGATCGATTTGCTCCGCCTTCGGTGACGGTGCTCGATGTGGGCCAGGCCGATGCGATTCTTATCCGCCAAGGCGGCGCAGTAGCTCTCGTCGACTGCGGGCTCGACGAGCGTGTGGTTGCGGCGTTGGTTCGCAATAACGTGCACCATATCGATGCCGTCTTTGTGACGCATTGGGATGAGGACCACTGGGGTGGTTTGCCTGCCGTGCTCGAACAGTTTTCGGTCGGAACGATTGCCGTGGCGGCGGATGCGCTGGAGGATGCTCCTGCCGAGGTATTGAACCGACCTGGCGTGGAGTATCGGCAGGTGCGCCGTGGGGATACGGTCGACATCGGCTCATTTTGCGCTCGCGTGATGTGGCCATTCGAGTTCGTGGATGGCGAGGGAAATGAGGACTCGCTTGTCCTGCTGCTCTCTTATGTTCAGGAAGGCAAGGGCCTGCGAATACTTCTCACCGGTGATGCCGAGCTCGACCAAGAGCGGGAATTCGTGCAGGAGGTGGGGGATATCGATGTCCTTAAACTTGGGCATCACGGCTCCAAGGTTTCAGTCGATGGCGAGTTGCTGGACGTCCTGAAGCCCGAGCTTTCCCTCGCAAGCGCCGGTGAGGGGAATCGATACGGCCATCCGTCCGATGCCTGCATCGATGCCGTTAAGGAAGCGGGTGGTGTGTTCGCGTGTACCATCGAACACGGCGACATTACCGTCACACCGACTGCGAATGGCTTTGCGATGCGATGCCAGCGACCGTGACGACGTCGTTGGCGTGTGGTGGGCCCCTGGGCTAGAATGGCACGGAACGAATACGAAGGCCTGCGGGAGGGGAGCGCAATGTCCGAAACCGGTTTGCTGCCGGCATATCTGATCGTCGGTACCGACGGAGTCAAGCGCGACCACGCCGTCTCGCGTATGAAAGCGCGTCTGGAAAAATCGGGTATGGTCGAGTTCAACCTCGACGAGCGAGACATGACCAAGGACCCCGATATCGAGTCCATTATCGGATCGCTTAACACCTTTCCGATGGGCAGCGAGTTTCGTCTGGTAATCCTCGATGGCTGCTCAAAGCTCGCCAAGGCGGTCTCGGAGCCGCTCGTTGGGTATCTGGCGAGTCCCAGCCCAACAACGGTCTGCCTCATCATCGCTGACTCACTTGCCAAGAATACGCGCCTGTATAAGGCAATCGCCAAGATCGACAAGAAGGCTATCGTCGATTGCTCGGGTACCAAGCGCTGGGAACTGCCGCGCCGTGTTCAGCAGATGGCGACGCAGCGCGGTAAGTCGATTTCGACGGCGGCCGCCGAGGAGCTCGTCTCGCGTTCGGGCGAAAACACGCGCATGCTCGATAACGACTTGGCCAAGCTTGCCCAGATGGTCGAGTCGCCCCAGATTGAACTTGCCGATGTTGATCGCTGGATTGTACGTACGGCCGAGGTCCAACCCTGGGACTTCCTCAACGCCGTCTCGGCTCGCGATATGCGGCGTTCGCTCGAGCTCTTTAAGCTCCTGCCCTCCAAGAGCTACGTGTGGACTTACACATTGCTGTGCGGTCGCATTCGCGAGCTTATCGTCGCCAAGGCGCTCGACGCGCGTGGGCAGGGTCGCGAGCTGGCCGCAACGCTCAAGCTCCAGTCCTGGCAGGTCAAGAATCACCTTACCTGGGCGCGTCGTTTTTCGATGACCGAGCTCGTCGCAGCGCTCGAGGGTGCCGTTGATGTGGAGCTCGCGCTCAAGGGTTCGGCCGATTCTCAGACGGCGCTTTTGCTCTGGATTACGAACATCTTGAGAAAATCGTGATGATACCTGCCTATTTGACAAATTCGTTCTATCCCTTTGAGAGGGAGCGTGCTATAGTAGGCGCTTGCATGACCTCACCGTGTCTCAGAGGTGTCATACATTTTTTGCAAGGAACTCGAAAGGAACTCCAGAAGTGGCAAACATCAAGTCTCAGAAGAAGCGTATCCGCACCAATGAGGCAGCTCGCATGCGTAACAAGGCTGTCAAGTCCGAGCTCAAGACGCTGACCAAGCACGTCCAGTCCGCCGTCGCCGAGGGCGACCCCGAGAAGGCCCAGGCTGCCCTCAAGACCGTCACCAAGCGTCTCGACATGGCTGCCGCCAAGCATGTTATCCACAAGAACCAGGCTTCCAACCGCAAGTCCGGTCTTGCCAAGCTCGTGAACAGCATCAACGCCTAAGTTGTAAATTTCACACCACACAGATTACGCGCATAAATGGAGCCTGTTTTATGGAACAGGCTCCATTTTTTGTACCGCTCGGGTAAGATAGTCCGCATGAATACTTCAATTGACATTTCCCACATCCGCAACTTCTCGATCGTTGCGCATATCGACCATGGCAAGTCCACGATCAGCGACCGCATCCTCGAGCTCACCCATACCGTCGACGAACGCGACATGGAGTCGCAGCTGCTCGACACCATGGATATCGAGCGCGAGCGCGGCATTACGATCAAGTCCAATGCCGTCCGCGTTTCCTATGACGCCGACGATGGTGAGACGTATCAGTTCAATCTGATCGATACGCCGGGCCACGTGGACTTTACCTATGAGGTCTCGCGCTCGCTGGCAGCCTGTGAGGGCGCGGTACTCGTTGTCGACGCCACGCAGGGCGTCGAGGCGCAGACCGTTTCCAACGCGACGCTCGCCATGAACGCCAATCTGGACATTGTGCCGGCCATCAACAAGATCGACCTGCCCTCGGCCCATCCCGATGAGGTTAAGACCGAGATCGAGGATGACCTGGCGATCCCTGCCGATGATGCTGTGTGCGTCTCGGGCAAGACCGGCGAGGGCATTCACGATCTGCTGGAGTCCATTGTCTTTTTGATTTCGCCGCCTAAGGGCGATGCAAACGCTCCGCTCAAAGCGCTCATTTTGGATTCGTACTTTGACGAGTATCGCGGTGTGGTGGCTACGGTGCGCGTCTTCGATGGTTCCATCAAAAAGGGCGATACCCTGCTTATGATGCAAGCCAAGGGCGACTTTTTGGTCGACGGCGTGGGCGTCAAGCGTCCTGCCGAGACCCCGGTCGACGCGCTGACGGTCGGCGAGGTCGGATATGTGGTCACGGGCTTGAAGGATCCCGAGGCCGTTCGCGTGGGCGATACCCTTACGTGGGCGTCGAACCCCTGCCCCGAGCCGCTTCCCGGTTATCGTGAGGCCAAGCCCATGGTCTATACGGGCCTGTTCCCGATCGACAACAAGGACTACGAGAACCTGCGTGACGCGCTCGATAAACTGCACGTCAACGACCCGTCGTTGGTGTGGGAGCCCGAGACCTCGGTGGCGCTCGGCTTTGGCTTCCGCGTGGGCTTCCTGGGCCTGCTGCACATGGAAGTCGTCAAGGAACGCCTGGAGCGCGAGTTCAACCTGGACCTCATTGCCACGAGTCCCTCGGTTGACTATCACGTCTACAAGACCGACGGCGAAATGATCGATGTCCGCAGTCCGCAGGACCTTCCCGAGGCCACACGCATCGATCGTATCGAGGAACCCTACCTCAAGGCAAAGATCATCTGCCCGCCTGAGTACACGGGTGCCGTCATGCAGCTCGCCATCGAGCACCGCGGCGTCACAACCGACATGATCCACCTGACGAGCAAATCGGTCGAGATGCGCTTCGATATGCCGCTCGCCGAGCTCATCTTGGACTTCTTCGATCAGCTCAAGAGCCGCACCAAGGGCTATGCCTCGCTCGACTACGAGTTCAACGAGTACCGTCCCTCCGAGCTCGTGAAGCTCGATATTTTGCTTTCGGGCGACGAGGTGGACGCGCTTTCGTTTATCGTCCATAAGGACAAGGCATATGGCCTGGCCCGTGGCCTGTGCGACAAGCTCAAGGAGATCATCCCGCGTCAGCTGTTCGAGGTGCCCATCCAGGGTGCTATCGGCAACAAGATCATCGCCCGTTCCACCGTCAAGGCGCGTCGCAAGGACGTTCTTGCTAAGTGCTACGGCGGCGATATCTCGCGTAAGCGCAAGCTGCTCGAGAAGCAGAAAGAGGGCAAGAAGCGTATGAAGGCCATCGGATCGGTCGAGGTCCCGCAGGAGGCGTTTATGGCGATCCTCAAGGTGGACGAGTAGGTCCATGGCGCTTTCTGAATACAGCAAGCGGCTGCTGGGTGCCTATGCCGAGCAGCCGTTCCTTATGGCTCCCATGGCGGGCGTGACCGACCCCGCCTATCGCATCATGTGTCGCCGCCGCGGTGCCAACCTTGCCTACAGCGAGATGGTGAGCGTGGCGGGTCTTGCCTATGCCAGCAACAAGACCTGGCGCCTGGTGCTACCGGCCGACGAGGAGCAGCAGATTTGCGTGCAGCTCTTTGGCTCCAAGCCCGAGCAGTTTGCGAGCGCCGTCGTCGCCGTCGAGGAGCGCGTTGGCGATCGCCTGTCGCTCATCGATATCAATATGGCATGCCCCGCCCGCAAGGTTGTCACCAAGGGCGAGGGTTCGGCGCTCATGCGCACGCCCGACCTGGCGGAGAAGATCGTCGAGGCCACGGTTGGCGCGGCGCACGTGCCCGTGACCGTCAAGATTCGCAAGGGCTTTTATGCCGAGGACCGCAATGCCGCGACATTTGCCCAGATGCTTGAGAGTGCAGGGGCTGCCGCAGTCGCCGTGCATGGTCGTTGCGCCACGCAGCTCTACACGGGCCAGGCCGATTGGTCGGTCGTCGATGAGGTTGCCGACGCTGTCGAGATTCCCGTGATTGGTTCGGGCGATGTGTTCTCGGCCGAGGACGCTGCTGAGCATCTGCACGGCTCGGGTGCCAGCGCGGTGTTTATCGCGCGCGGCATCTACGGCAATCCGTGGGTGTTCGGCGATGCCCGAGCCCTTGCACTCGATGGCACGCCGGTTCCTTCTCGCTCCTCGGTCGAGCGCCTGGAGGCTCTGCGCGAGCACCTGACGTTGACGCACGAGCTTCTGCCGCTCATGTCGCGTGCTCGCACGTACGCAAGCTGGTACTTAAAGGGCATGCCCCATGCCGCCGCCTGGCGCGCTCAGGTGGTGCGTTGCTCTACGTACGAGGAGTTTATGGCGCTGGTCGATGATATCGAGCGCGACGTGGTGGCCTGCGAGGCCGCGCTTGCCGCCGGCGAGTCGGTGCCTGCTCATCCGCTGGAGGCCTAACGGTGGCCGTTACCGCGCTGTACGTGCACGTGCCGTTTTGCGCTCAAAAGTGCCGGTACTGCGACTTTGACTCGCGCAGCTTTGCTGCGTGTGATTTGGATGCCGCGCTTGATTCCTATTTTGAGCAGTTGTATGCGCGCCTCGATTCCTTTGGCGACGCCGGGGCGCTTGCGCAGGTCCGCACGGTCTATACTGGCGGCGGCACGCCATCGCTGGCAGGGGAGCGCTTGGTGGAACTTGCCCGGCGTATCTCCATGTGGTGCAAACCCGTTGAATTTACTTGCGAAGCCAATCCTGAGTCCCTGACCGCTGAGCTCGCCTCAGCGCTTGCCGAGGCGGGTGTCACGCGCATCTCTCTGGGCGTGCAAACCCTCGACAATACCGAGCTGGCTGCTATTGGCCGCATTCACGATGCCAATCGGGCACTTGCGGCTATCGCGACGGTGAAGGACGCTGGCCTCGATGCGTCGTGCGACCTGATGTGCGGCCTTCCCGGGCAGACGGCCGCAAGCTGGCGGAGCACGCTCGATGGCGTGCTGGCGGCGGCGCCGCATCATGTATCGGTGTACCCGCTCACGCTCGAGGAGGGCACACCACTCTATCGCATGGCATGCCGTGACGAGTCGCTTGAGCCCGATGAGGATTTCCAGGCCGCATGCATGGACGTTGCGCGCCAGCGGCTGAGTTCGGCCGGCTACCATCCGTATGAGGTGGCGAGCTACGCGCTCGATGGGCATGAATGTGCCCATAATATCGCCTACTGGACTGGTCGGGGCTACCTGGGCCTGGGTCGTTCTGCCGCGGGCATGCTCGACGACGAGGATTTCGACCGCTTGGCTGGACTGTTTCCCGGCGTGGCTCCCCGTGGTGACTTTCACCGCGTGCGTTTGGTACAACGCGACGATGCCGCGACGATGTTTGATGCCGAGTATCTGTCGCGGCGCGAGGCGGCGGCCGAGGACCTGATGCTCGCTTGTCGCATGACGCGCGGTGTTGATTCCGACCTGTTGGTTCGCGCGTCTCGTGTCATCCCTGCCGATGAACTGGCAGCGGCTTGTGATCGCGCTCTTGAGCTTGGGCTTGCCACTTGGGTGCCCGAGCACGGTGATACCCATGCGGGGCCTATCGCCTCTGTCGATGTCATCGCTGGCTGCTCCTGTGCCCGTCTGGCGCCGACCCATCTGGGCTGGCTCGATGGAAATGTTCTGTTCGAGCTGTTTTGGGATCTAGCTTAGGCCGCTCGGGTAGAATTACCGGAATATATACGCTGCTGTGAGCAGGAGGTTGCCGCGCATGGCGACGATGAACGAAAAAGATTACTACGAGATTCTGGGTGTCTCCAAGGACGCCACCTCGCGTGATATTCAAAAGGCCTTCCAGCAAAAGGCCCGTAAGCTCCATCCGGACGTCAATAAAGAGCCGGATGCCGAGGAAAAGTTTAAAGAGGTTTCCGAGGCCTACGCCGTGCTTTCGGATGAACAAAAACGTGCGCGCTACGACGCCATGCGTTCTGGCAATCCCTTTGCCGGTGCTCCTACGGCTTCGCCCTATGGTGGCGGCTACGCCGGCAGCACGGGCTATGGCAATCCCTTTGAGGGCGGCTTTCCCTTTGGTGGCGCCTGGGGCCAGCAGCGTCGCGGCCAGGCTGCCTACAATCCCGAGAACGGCGCCAACGTGGTCGTCGATATCAAACTCGACGCCAAGGAGGCCAAGGGCGGTGCCCGCAAGACCGTCCGCTACACGCGCTTCGATACCTGTAGCAACTGCGGCGGCTCGGGCTCCGTTTCGTCTGAGCATGCCCATACCTGCCCGAGCTGCGGTGGCCGCGGGCACATCGACGTCGACTTGTCCTTCCTGTTTGGTGCGGGCACGTTCCAGTCGGTCTGCCCCGAGTGCGGCGGTTCCGGTAAGGTCGTGGCCGACCCCTGCCCCGATTGCGGTGGCAGCGGTCGTACTCGCGTAACCTCCGAGCAGACGATTGAGTTTCCTGCCGGCACGCACGATGGCGACGAGGTCCGCATTAGCGGCATGGGTCACGCCGGCACTAACGGTGCCGCTGGCGGTGATCTAGTCGGCCGTGCCCATGTCGAGTCCGAGCGCTTGGAAGGCAAAGCTCGTACCGGTTTTTACCTGATGGGCATCGTGGCGCCGTTTTTGGTACTCTCGGCCATCTCGGGCGTGTTCTCGGCCTTTGCCGTGATGTGCTTTATTCCGTTTACCATGGGCCTGTTCATGGTGCTTTCGGACGGCGTGCTTCATCGCAGCCTGCTGTGGTGGAAGCGCGGTGCGATGCAGTTTGCCAACGGTTTTGCCAATGGCTTCATGTTCGCGCTCGTGTCGGTTTGGTTCGCGAGCTGCTCGCAACGGGCCATGCTTTCGCCTTACGGAATGCAATAACATCAAACCCTCTGTTTGCGGTTGGCCCAGCTTGGGTATAGGACGCACTGTGACAATAATGAAAGTCGGAAGGATTCGGTCGTGTCGGAAAATAGGGATTACTACGAGGTACTTGGCGTCGACAAGGATGCCGACGCGCGGACGATTAAGCGCGCGTTTCTAAAGAAGGCCCGTACCGTACACCCGGACGTTTCGGACGACCCCGAGGCCGAGGCCAAGTTCAAGGAGCTCAACGAGGCCTATTCCGTTCTTTCCGATGAGCAGAAGCGTGCTAACTACGACCGTTACGGCACTGCCGACGGCCCTGGTGGTTCGGGCTACGTCGATATCAACGATATCTTTGGTGGTATGGGCATGGACGACTTGTTCTCGTCGTTTTTTGGCGGCGGTGCCGGCGGTGGCGCCCGCAGCCGTCGCGAGCGTCGTCGCGGTCGTGACATGGCCATCTCGCTTTCGGTGACGCTCGAGGAGGCGGCGCTCGGCTGCAAAAAGACAATCAGCTATGACCGCCTTGCTCCCTGCGAGGACTGCAACGGTACCGGTAGGGCCGAGGGTGCACAGGAAAAGCAGTGCAGTCGCTGCCACGGTACGGGCTACGTCACGACGGTTCAGCGATCGTTTTTGGGCCAGGTTCAGTCTTCCTCGCCTTGCCCCGACTGCCATGGCGAGGGCACGGTTATCGACCATCCCTGCGAGACCTGCGACGGTCGGGGCCGCACGCCTTCGCACGAAAAGATCGACATCGATATTCCCGCCGGCGTTTCGACCGGTCGCCAGCTGCGTGTGAGCGGCTTTGGCGAGGCCGGCCTTCGCGGCGAGCCTTCGGGCGACCTGATTGTCAACGTGCGCGTTGCCGACCATGAGCGCTTTAAGCGCAACAGTGACGACCTGTACCTGGTGAGCGATATCTCGATTGCGCAGGCTGCGCTTGGCTGCGAGATCGAGGTCGAGGGCATTATGCCCGACGAGGTCGTTAAGGTGACGGTTCCCGCCGGCGCCCAGTACGGCGACACCGTGAGCGTCAATAATTACGGCATGCCGCGTATCGGCGGTGGCGGTTCGCGCGGTCGTCTGGTCGTGCAGCTGCGCGTGGTCGTCCCCACCAATCTCTCCAACAAGCAGCGCGAGCTGCTTCGCGCCTTTGCCGACGAGATGGGCGATGACGTCGCATCCGGTAAGAAGTCGGTGACCGACCGTATCAAGAGTGCCCTCGACGACATCCTCGATTAAGGAGCCCGTGTGCTCGCACCTCATATCTCTGTTGTCAACCTCGGTTGTCGTGTCAACCGGGTTGAGTCCGACCGTATCACTGCCGATCTTATGCGCTTGGGTTTTGCAATGGTGGAGCCCGAGGATGCAGAGCTGATCGTCATTAACACCTGTGCCGTGACGGGGGAGGCCGAGGCCAAGACCCGTAAGGCCGTCCGCCATGCGCTGGCCTATCCGGGCGAGCCTTACGTGGTCGTAACCGGCTGCGTCGTCAACTTGCATCCCGAGGAGTTGCTGGAGCTCTCCGATCGCGTGATCGCCGAACCGTCCAAGATTGACGTCGCCGAGCGCGTCTGCGAGGTGCTGGGTGTCGAATCCGATAGCGTGCCCGCCTGCAGCGATGGCGACGTGGTCGATGCGCTCGGTCGTTCGCGGCTGGGCGTGAAGATCCAGGATGGCTGCAACCACCGCTGTACCTATTGCATCGTGTGGAAGGCCCGCGGCCCCGAGCGTTCCGTGCCCGTCGAGTCCGTTCTCGAACAGGTGCGCGAAGCCCAGGAGGCCGGCGTGCCCGAGGTGGTGCTGACCGGTGTGAACCTGGGTGCCTACGATGGCAAGAGCGCGACCGACGAGCATGTCGAAATCGATGAGCTGCTCGAGGCCATCATGGAGCGCACGACTATTGCGCATGTGCGCATTTCCTCGGTCGAACCCATGGATATCTCTGAGCGCCTGCTTAAGGTTATGGCGCGCTATCCGCAGCGTATTGCCCCGTTTTTGCACCTGCCCGTACAGTCCGGCTGTACGGCGACGCTGCATCGCATGGGCCGTCCCTATAGTGCCGAGGCCTTTGAGGACACGGTGCGCATGATTCGCGCCATCCTGCCGCAGGCGTCTCTTTCGTGCGACGTCATCGTCGGTTTTCCTGGTGAGACGGACGAGGAGTTCGAGGAGTCGCTGGCGCTGTGCCGCCGCGTGGGGTTCTCGCGTATGCACGTGTTCCGCTACAGTAAGCGTCCCGGTACCCTTGCTGCCGACATGCCCGACCAGGTGCCGCCCGAGGTTATGGCCGAGCGCAGCCGCCGTATGCGAGACGCGGCGCAGGAGCTCGCTATTGCCGATGCTCGTCATCGCGTGGGCACTGTCGAGCGTGCCGTGCTCGAGTATGGTGACAACCTGACGCTCGGTTCGTTCCATCATGCCCGTCTTGACGATACCTGTGGACTTACAGCCCCGTGCCTGCTCGATGTTGCTATCATCGGAGTCGATGATTCCGGCTTGGTCCATGCGCGCAGGGAGGTCCATGGAAGCCTCGAAGATTAGACTTACCGTTCCCGAGGGAGTTGATCCCTCGCGTGTTTTGGGCGCCGGCGACGGCGTCCTTCGTGCGCTCGAGAGCTTGGTTCGCGCTCACGTGGTTGCCCGTGGCGATAGGATCTCCGTGAGCGGCGACCCGGACGAGGTCGAGCTCGTGGCTCGCTTTTTCGAACATGCTTTTCGCGAGGCGGCGGCCGGTCGTACCCTGTCTGCCGACGATGTCTCGCGTTGCCTGGCCGTCTTGCGCGACGGCGAGCATGAGGCCACATCGCTTCGCGATGACGTGCTGCTTTCATACCGCGGTCGTGTCATTCGTCCCAAGACGCTTGGGCAAAAGCGCTATGTGGATGCCATTCGCTCGCATACCATCACCTTTGGCTTGGGTCCTGCCGGTACCGGTAAGACCTATCTGGCCATGGCGCTCGCCGTTGCCGCGCTCAAGCGCCATGAGGTGGGCCGTTTGATCTTGACGCGTCCGGTTGTCGAAGCAGGGGAGAACCTGGGCTTTTTGCCCGGCACCCTCGAGGAAAAGATCGATCCGTACATGCGCCCGCTCTACGATGCCCTTTTTGACATGATGGATCGTGAGCGCACCGATGAGCTTATGGAGCGCGGCGTGATCGAGATCGCCCCGCTCGCCTACATGCGCGGTCGTACGCTGAGCGATGCTTTCGTGGTGCTCGACGAGGCGCAAAATACTACGCCCGAGCAGATGAAGATGTTCCTGACACGCCTTGGATTCAACTCCAAGTTCGTGATTACCGGCGACCTCAGCCAGCGCGACCTGGTGGGTCGTCGTGGTGGCTTGGCGGATGTCGAGAAGATTTTGGGCCGTGTCGACGATGTGGCGTTTGCACACCTGGAGCGCGCCGATGTGGTGCGCCATGCCCTGGTGGGTCGTATCGTTGAGGCATACGATGCTTATGATGACGTGCGTGAGCAGCGCTCGCGCGACCGAAAGGAGTCCCGTTGAGTGTATTGATCAGCAACGATGCCGAGCTCGATACGCTGCTCGACGCGCAGGAAGTGGAGCACATCTGCGAGGTTGTGCTTGCCGCCGAGGGCGTTGAACGTGAAGTCGAGATTTCCCTTTCGTATGTCGACGAGGACGAGATGCACGAGCTCAACCACGAGTGGCGTGGCATCGACCGCACCACCGATGTGCTCTCGTTTGAATGCGACTCGGCCTTTGACGAGGATATTCCCGCCGACGAGACGCTCGAGCTCGGCGATATCATCTTGGCCCCGCAGGTCATTGCCCGTCAGGCCCCCGGCTTTGGCAATAGCCCTGCCGACGAGTGCCGCCTGATGCTCGTACACGGCATGCTGCACCTGCTGGGGTATGACCATATCGAGGACGACGAGGCCGAGGTCATGGAGGCCCGCGAGGACGCCATCCTGCGCGATCTGGCGCTCGAGCGCGGCGAGGACCCCAAGCTAGTCCACGTCGGCCCCATCACCAACCACGCCCACGACTAGGAGCCGTCTATGATTCCCGGATCGAACAAGGACCATCCGTCCTTTTTAAAGTCGTTTTCTTACGCCATGGAGGGCTTCGTCACCGCCGTCAAGACCGAGCGCAACATTAAGGTCATGCTCGTGGCGGGCGTGTGCACCGTCATTGCCGGCTGCATCGTGGGGCTCGACATTGCCGAGTGGGCCACGATTATCATCTGTTGTGGCCTGGTGATTCACGGCGAGCTGTGCAACACCGCTATGGAGGCTATCGTCGACCTAGCGACCCAGGAGCTCCATCCGCTGGCCAAGCGTGCGAAGGACATCGCCGCCGCCTCTGTATACGTTCTTTCCATCACCGCCGCGATTGTGGGCGTGCTGGTATTTGCCCACGCGCTCGGCTTTATTTAGAAAGGGATTCCCATGTCCGACAATATGCAGTCTACCGATGAGATTTTGGACGACGAGTCCCCGGATGCTAAGGCGACCGAGGCCTATGAGGAAGTCGAGGAGTTCGACCCGTTTGAGGGCATGAGCGACGAGGAGCTCGACGCCCTGTGCGATGAGGACGACAGCCTCGCGGGCTTTGGTGACGTGGAGCCCGGTTTCCGCAGTGGCTTCGTGGCCTTGGTCGGCCGCCCCAACGCCGGTAAGTCAACGCTGCTCAACGCCTGCTATGGCAAAAAGGTCGCCATCACCTCGCCGGTGGCCCAGACGACCCGCCGCCGCATGCGCGCCGTCGTCAACCGCCCCGGCTACCAGCTGGTCTTTGTCGATACCCCGGGTATCCACAAGCCCAAGGACGGTCTAGGGTCCGAGCTGAACAAGAGCGCGCTGTTCGAGCTGAACGATGTCGATGTTGTCGCGTTTTTGATTGATGCCACCAAACCGATCGGCAGGGGAGACGCCTGGGTTGCCGAGCGTGTCAAGAATGCCCGTTCCAAGAAGGTCCTGGTGCTCACCAAGGCCGATGAAGCCGACCCCGCACAGGTCATGGAGCAGCTTAAGGCCGCCCACGAGCTTATGGAATATGACGACGAGATCGTGACGTCGTCGGTCAAGAACTTTAACGTCGATGCCTTCATCGAGACCGTTGCGCACTTTTTGCCCGAGGGTCCGCGTTGGTTCCCCGAGGACATGGGTACCGACGCTTCCGACGAGACGCTCGTTGCCGAGTTTGTGCGCGAAAAGGTCTTGCGCCGCACCCGTGATGAGATTCCGCACTCCGTTGGCGTTATTTGCGATGCGCTCGAGCAGACCAAGAAGGTGCTGCGTGTGCACGCCACCATTTATGTCGAGCGTGAGGGCCAAAAGGGCATCATCATCGGCAAGGGCGGCGAGATGATCAAGCATATCGGTATCGACGCCCGTCGCGATCTTGAGCGCATCTTTGGCACGCAGGTCTTTTTGGAGTTGGACGTGAAGGTCAAGGCCGGTTGGCGCGACGACGAGGCTCAGATTCGCCGTTTTGGCTACAACGCCGAGGACTAAGGACGCGCAGCGCGCATGGCAGGCTCCCGGACATATCGCACGAAGGTGCTCGTGCTCGACAAGACCAAGCTCAAAGAGACCGATCTGATTCTGACGATGCTTGACGAGCGGGGTCGCCAGGTTCGTGCCGTGGCAAAGGGGGCCCGCAAACCCGGTGGGCGCTTGGCGGCGCGCTGCGAATTATTCTGTACCGTCGATATGCTGCTCGCACATGGACGCTCGCTCGACGTTGTTTCTCAGGCCGAGCTTTTGGAAGCGCCGGTTGGCGCCGCGCCCGATTACGAGACGACCTGCGCCGCAAGCGCGATTGCCGAGGTCGCGCGCGTGTGCTCATTCGAGGACGCCGAGGACCCGTTTACCTTTGCCATCACGCAGCGGGCGCTCACGCTTGTCGGCTGCGGGCTCGACTCGGCACATATGGACCTGCTCGTGGCGGCCTTTGTCTTTAAACTTCTGTCGCACGTGGGCTATCGACCCGATTTTTCGGCCTGCGTGCTGTGCGGAGACCCCATGCTGTCGTACTTTTCGCCCCAGGCGGGCGGGCTCATGTGCGGTTCGTGCGCGTCGAGCGTTCCGGGTGCCGAGCTGGTTTCGACCGGTGAGGTCGCGTGGCTGCGCGCCCTCATGTCCATGACCTTCGATGCACTCATGGTCGAGCGAATCGACCCGCATACGGCGGCGTTCTTGCTCGGGCTTTCGCATGTGTGGGCTGCGACGCACACCGACCAGCGCCTCCGTGCGATGGAATTCATGTTGGGTCGGTGATGATGCGCATGGGCGGTCTGCTTGTGGTAACATACCGACCTGTTGGTACCTCGACCTTGGATGCTCGCTCCACCGACGGCTTCCCAGTCCGAGGCGAATAGTGTCGCCCGCGGGCGACAAGAAACGAAAGGTGAAACAATGACTGTTTCCAAAGAGCGCAAGGCTGAGCTGACTGCCCAGTTCGGTAACACCCCGGTCGACACCGGCAACCCCAAGGTTCAGGTCGCCATCCTGTCCGAGCGCATCAAGGAGCTGACCGAGCACATGAAGTCCCACCAGAAGGACTTCCACACCCGTCGTGGCCTGCTCATGCTCGTCGGCCGTCGTCGTCGTCTTCTCTCCTACATCAAGAAGAACGACATCGTCGAGTACCGTGAGCTCATCAAGGCTCTGGGCATCCGCGACAACATCCAGTAAGGATTTGTACATGCTAAGAGCGTCCTGCGCAGCGGGGCGCTCTTTTTGTGTAAGGGCGCGAACAATCACGCTCTGAAGCGTGGCGGGGGCAGGGGGTCCGCGTCACATGAGAAGCCCGCAGGCAAGGGGCCTGTGGGGTAAAGGAGAACAATGACACTCGTATCCAAGACCTTTGAGCTGTACGGCAAGACCTACACCTTTGAGTCGGGCGAGCTTGCCAAGCAGGCCACCGGCGCCTGCCTGGTCAAGCAGGGCGACACCACGATGCTCGATACCGTGGTCGTCTCCAAGGAGCGCAAGAACTATGACTTCTTCCCGCTGACCGTCGACTTCAACGAGAAGATGTACGCTGCCGGCCGCATCCCGGGTGGCTACCTCAAGCGTGAGGGCCGTCCCAGCGAGAAGGCCACGCTCACCGCGCGCATGATCGACCGTCCGATTCGCCCGAGCTTCCCGGACGGCTTCCGCAACGAGGTGCACATCGTCGCTACCTCGCTTGTCGCCGACCAGGTCAACCCCTTTGACGTCATCAACGTCATGGGTGCTTCCCTGGCCATGACGCTCGGCGGCGTGCCCTTCGAGGGTCCGCTTGCCTGTGTACGCATCGGCCGCAACGTGGAGACCGGCGAGTTTATCGTCAACCCCACTTATGAGGAGCGCGAGAACTCCGACCTGGACCTGGAGCTGGGCGGCTCTGCCGACTTCATCTCGATGGTCGAGGCCGGCGCCGAGGAGATCTCCGAGGACGACATGCTCGCCGCTATGAAGTTTGGCCAGGAGGCCCTCGCTGCTTTCTGCCAGGCTCAGGATGAGTTCGTCGCCGAGTGGGAGCAGGTCAACGGCCCCATCGTCAAGAAGGAGTACCCGCTCGACCAGCCCGTCGAGGAGGTCCAGGAGCGCATCTTCGCCCACTACGACGAGATGGCAGCCGCCTTGCGCGACGCCGACAAGCTCTCCCGTATCGGCAAGGTCGAGGCTCTGAAGGAGTCCATCCGCGCCGAGTTCACCGAGGAGGAGCAGGCTGCTTGGGAGCGCGAGATCCCCGTGGCGCTCAAGAAGCTCGAGAAGAAGGCCATGCGCACTATGGTCGTCGAGACCGGCGAGCGCGTCGACGGCCGTGCCGCCGACGAGATCCGTCCCATCATGGTGAAGGACAACTACCTGCCGCTCGTTCACGGCTCCGGTCTGTTCCAGCGCGGCCAGACCCAGGTGCTCTCCGTCCTGTCGCTCGGCATGCTCAACGAGGGCCAGCGTCTGGATACCATCGAGCCCACCGAGGGTAAGCGCTACATGCACCACTACAACTTCCCGCCGTTCTGCACCGGCGAGACCGGCCGCATGGGCAGCCCCAAGCGTCGCGAGATCGGTCACGGCAATCTGGCAGAGCGCGCTCTGCTTCCGGTGCTTCCCGACGAGAACGAGTTCCCCTACGCCATCCGCGTCGTCTCCGAGGTCATGGAGTCCAACGGCTCCTCTTCGATGGCTTCGACCTGCGGCTCCACGCTCGCCCTTATGGACGGCGGCGTGCCCATTAAGCGCCCGGTCTCCGGTATCGCCATGGGCCTGATCCAGGAGGAGGGTAAGACCGTGGTCCTGTCCGACATCCAGGGTCTCGAGGACTTCCTGGGCGACATGGACTTTAAGGTCACCGGCACCACCGAGGGCATCACCGCCCTGCAGATGGACAACAAGGCCACCGGCCTCACCTTCGACATCCTGGCCCGCGCCCTGCAGCAGGCCAAGGAGGGTCGCGCCTTCATCCTGCAGAAGATGCTCGATGTGATCCCCGAGCCGCGCCACACCACACGCAGCACCGCTCCGCGCATCGTCTCCATCCAGGTCCCGACCGACAAGATCCGCGACGTCATCGGTTCCGGCGGTAAGGTCATCCGCGGTATTCAGGACGAGACCGGCGCTTCGGTCGACATCCAGGAGGACGGCACCGTCTTTGTCGGCGGCACCGGCGAGTCCGTGGACCAGGCCGTCGAGCGCATCAAGCTCATCATCAAGGTTCCCGAGCCGGGCGAGGAGTACACCGGTCGCGTGGTCTCCATCCAGCCCTTCGGCGCCTTCGTCAACCTGCTGCCCGGTAAGGACGGCCTGCTGCACATCTCCCGCGTCGCCAAGGGCCGCGTGGAGAAGGTCGAGGACGTCCTCAATGTGGGCGACGAGGTCAAGGTCGTCGTCATCGAAGTCGATGACCGCGGCAAGATTTCGCTCGATCGTCTGGATAAGCCCGAGGCCCCGGCTCGCGCCGAGGGTTCCTCCGAGGGCGACGGCGAGCACTTCCAGCGCCGTGAGCGTCCGCGTCGCGAGCGTTCCGAGCGCAGCGACCGTCCGCGCCGTCCCGGTGACAACGGAGGCCGCAAGCCCCGCCGTCACCACGACGCCGAGTAACAGCCGTACATAAGCAGCTCATGCAAGGGCGACTCCTAAGGGGTCGCCCTTTTGTTTGCGCCCGGGAGGGCCGCATATGAAGTTTCCTGCTCTACAGTCCTGCGCAAGACGGAAAGCACATTAAGTGCTTTCCTTTGCGTGCGGAACTCGCGATAAACTTCATATGCGCCCCTCCCGGTCGCAAGCAAAAGGGCTGGTTAGTGCCGCTCGCTATTTAGCTAGACAGTCTATTCAGTAGTCAGATTTCAGATCTGTAGATAGCCGCAGCAGCATCTTCCCAGATAAAACCGACCAAAACAAACCTGTCCCTTTTTGGCAGGTTTCCCGTGGGGCGGGCGCTGATGAAGTTTATCGCGAGTTCCGCACGAACAGGAGGCCACTTAATGTGGCCTCCGTCGTGAGCAGGACTGTAGAGCAGGAAACTTCATCAGCGCCCGCCCCACGGGAAACCGGCGGGATAGACCAGTTCAGATGGGGCTTTGATGCATGGGTGGTCTGTTGTTGTGCAAATGGGTATCATACTGTGGTTATTGCATCGACTCTGCGATGCATATTTGTACGTTCCCGACGGTCGGTTTGCCAGAAGCGCCCCGTCGGTTGTTTCAGACCCGTTTCGAAGAAAGGAAACAACACTAACCTATGGCAGCTAAAAAATCATCTCCCTTGAAGATCATCCCGCTCGGCGGCCTTGACGGCATCGGCAAGAACATGACGGTCTTCGAGTGCGGCGACGACATGGTGCTCGTCGACGCCGGCCTCATGTTCCCGGATGACTCCCAGCCCGGTATCGACCTGGTGCTTCCCGACTACACCTATGTTTTGGAGAACGAGGAAAAGCTCCGCGGTATCGTCGTCACCCACGGCCACGAGGACCACACCGGTTCGCTTCCGTATCTGCTGCAGGACCTCAACAACAAGGTGCCCATCTTTTCGAGCAAGCTGACGCTTGGCTTTATCGAGGGTAAGCTTTCTGAGTTCCGCATCCGCGCACCCAAGTTCCGCGAGGTCAAGGGCGGCAGCCATGTCAACCTCGGCGGCATCTCGCTCGACTTCTTCTCGATGACGCACTCCATCCCCGGCGCTCTGGGCGTGTTCATCCGCACCAATCAGGGCACCGTTATGCACACCGGCGACTTTAAGCTCGACCAGACGCCCATCGACGGCGTCACGCCCGACTATGCCGCTATCAGCCGCTTTGCCAAGCAGGGCATCGACCTGTTGCTGTCCGACTCCACCAATGCCACGGTTCCCGGCTTTACCAAGTCCGAGGCCGAGGTTGGTCCCAACCTGCTACATGCCATCAAGAACGCCCCGGGTCGCGTGTTCGTCGCTTCGTTCTCGAGCCATATCCATCGTTTGCAGCAGATCTGCGATGCCGCCCGCAAGTGCGGTCGTAAGGTCGTTGTGACCGGTCGTTCCATGCTCACCAACACCCGCGTCGCGCGCGAGCTGGGCTACCTCAACATCGACGATGCCGATATCATCGATGCCTTCGATATCGATAACCTGCCCGACGACAAGATCGTCGTCATGTGCACCGGTTCGCAGGGCGAGCCGCTGTCGGCCCTGTCCCGCATGGCCAATGGCGAGCACAAGACGCTCTCTATCCACGAGGGCGATACCGTCATCCTCTCGGCAACTCCCGTTCCCGGCAACGAGAAAGCCGTCCAGCAGGTCGTCAACAGCCTGGCCAAGCTCGGCTGCGACGTGTGGGATAAGAACCGCGCTCTTGTCCACGTCTCGGGCCACGGTAGCCAGGAGGAGCTCAAGCTCCTGATGGCCATGGCCAAGCCCACGTACTTTATGCCGGTTCACGGTGAGGCCGTGCATCTGCGCGCCCATGCCCAGCTTGCCCGCAAGATGGGCATCAAGGACGATCATATCTTTATCCTCGATAACGGCGACACGCTCGAGATGCGCGGCGGTATCGTCAAGCGCGGTACGCCCGTCGAGTCCGGCGTCGTCTACGTCGACGGCCTTCGTATCGGCGATACCGACCCCATCGTCTTGCGCGATCGTCAGAAGCTCGCCAATGACGGTATGGTTACCGCTGTTGCCATCGTCTCGCTTAAACACAAGAAGATCGAGGCCATCGAGTTCTCGGGCCGCGGCGTCTCGTTTGCCATCGACGACCAGTTCTCTGAGGATGCCTCCGCGTCCATCATGAAGACGATCGAGAAGGGCAAGTTCAGCTTTACGAGCAGCGGTTCCGATGCCATTCGCAAGGCCGTGCGCGACTCACTCTCTAACTTTATCTGGAGCCGTACGCGCACTCGTCCGATGATCATCCCGGTCGTCATGGAGGTTTAGTTTGGCGCGCGGATCTGCACAAAACGCCAAAGGCAATAAAGCCAACAACCAACCGGCATCTGCTAAGGGTGCCGGTTCCCATCTTCGTGCCAATAAAGGTCACGAGGCCGACTTCGACGATTTTGAGCCCCTGGTCGAGCCTTCGGCCAACCGCGATATCGCCGGCGTGGTCATTGCCGTTTTGGCGATTGCGTCCTTCATTGCCGTGATTTCGCCGGCGACCGCACCCGTTACGGCTGCGGTTGCCGGTTTCTACCACCTGGGCTTTGGTCTGGGCGCCTACGTGCTGCCGATTGTCATTTTGCTGTTTGCCGCCACGCTCTTTTTAGGCGAGGATTCGCCGCTCAACGTGCGCTCTGTTGCGGGCGGTGCCGTGGTCTTTATCGCCGTCGTCTCCATTCTTTCGCTGATGGTGCCGGGTACGAGCGACTCGTGCGACCTTATGTTCACGCTGCAAAACCTGTCCGCCTCGGGTGGCTACATCGGTGCGTTTATTGCGAGTGCATTGCAGAATGCCCTGGGTAAGCCTATCGCAATGGTGGTCCTATTGGGTCTGGCCGTCGTTGGCTTTGTCATCATCGGCTTTTCGGTGGGCGGCGTTTTGCGCTCTGCCCGCGACCGTGCGGCCGATTTTGCCGAGCGCCGTCGTGCCGACGTCAACGCGAGTCCGTGGGGTGACGACGAAGCCCTGTCGGTGCCCGGCGTTGCCCGTCCGCACCTGAGCATTCTTCGTCAAAAGGGCTCCGATATGGCCGTGACCACGGTGATGGGCAACGATGATGACCTGGTTTTGGACGATGACGACGAGGACGAGGATCCGTTTGTCGACGTGTCCGATGCCGTGGAGGCCGAGCGCGCCAAGACGACGCTGCTGCCGCGCCGTCATGCCAAGAAGAGCAAGACGGCTCCCAAGCTCAATACGAGTGAACCCGACCCGTCTTGGTCCGAGAGCGAGATTGAGCTTACCGAGGGCGATGACGAGGACGACGAGGCTCCGATCGAGACTGCCAAGACGACCTTGCTGCCGCGTCGCCATGCCAGGCGCGGCCAGGTGACCGGCCAGCTTTCGATGGAGGACGATCCGGACAAGGTCGACGAGTCCGAGCCGCCGTTTGCCGTGAATCCCGTCTCGGCCGCCCCTCAAATTCCTGATTTCCTCAAGCATCCCAAGGTTGCCGATGCGTCTGTTGCGAGCGCTGCCGAGGCGTCTACTTCGAGCGATGGGGGAGCGGACAATGCCCCCGCGGATAACGAGGGCGAAGAAGAGGACGGCCTTAAGCTTCCGCCGCTCGAAATCCTGCATGCAAACCCTCAGTCCGCTTCTGCCGCATCTTCGGACAAGGAGCTGGAACAGACCGCCGAGTCGCTGCAGTCCACGCTGCTTGAGTTTGGCCGTAGCGCTCGCGTTGTCGGCTGGATTGCCGGCCCCACGGTGACGACTTTTAAGCTGCAGCCCGGCGAGGGTGAGCGCGTGAGCAAGATTTCGAGCCTTGAGGACGACATCGCGCTGTCGCTTGCTGCTCAGTCCGTGCGTATCTTTGCCCCGATTCCCGGCACCTCGCTCGTGGGTATCGAGATCCCCAATCGCAAGCGTCAGAACGTCAACTTGGGCGACGTGCTGCCCTATGTTAAGGGCGGTCCGCTTGAGCTTGCCATCGGCCGCGACGCCGAGGGCACGCCGGTCGTCGCCGACCTCGCCAAGATGCCCCACCTGCTGATCGCCGGTACCACGGGTTCCGGTAAGTCGGTCATGATCAACTCCATCATCACGACCCTGCTCATGCGCGCGCTCCCCGAGGACGTTCGCTTGATCATGGTCGACCCCAAGCGCGTCGAGCTCGCAGGCTATAACGGCCTGCCGCATCTTTACGTGCCCGTAGTGACCGAGCCCAAGCAGGCCGCGAGCGCCTTGCAGTGGGCGGTGTCCGAAATGGAGCGCCGCCTGAAGGTCTTCGAGCGCCTGAACGTGCGCAAGATCTCGACCTATAACGAAAAGCAGGCCGCCGGCGAGTTTGAGCATTACGATAACCCGCCGCAAAAGATGCCCTACCTGGTCATCATCATCGACGAGCTTTCGGACCTGATGATGGTCGCCGGCAAGGACGTCGAGGCCTCGATTGTGCGTATCGCCCAGCTGGGCCGTGCCGCCGGTATCCACCTTATCGTGGCGACCCAGCGTCCGAGCTCTAACGTGGTGACGGGCCTCATCAAGGCAAACATTACCAACCGTATCGCCTTCAACGTCGCAACGGGCATCGACTCCCGCGTCATCATTGACCAGATGGGTGCCGAAAAGCTCACCGGCTTGGGTGACATGCTGTTCTCAAAGGTCGACTGGGGCAAGCCCCGCCGCATCCAGGGCTGCTTTGTTTCGGATGACGAGATCAACGAGATTGTCGAGTTCGTTAAGTCGCAAAGCGAGCCCGACTACCATGAGGAGATCCTGTCGGCTGTGGCACCTGCCTCCATGTCCATGGCAGGTGGCGGCGGCATCGTGCGAACCGGCGTTGCCGAGCCTCAGGACGACGATCCGCTTATCTGGGAAGCCGCTCATATTGTGGTGGAATCGCAGCTGGGCTCCACATCTGGCCTGCAACGCCGCCTGAAGGTTGGCTATGCGCGCGCCGGGCGTATTATGGACATGCTGGAAGAAAAGGGTGTCGTCGGACCGCCCGACGGTTCCAAGCCGCGCGAGGTTCTGCTGGATGAAGAAGGCCTTGCCACGCTGGAATCCGTCGACGCCGAGATGGCACGTGAAGATCGTGAGTTTGGAGGATTCTGATGGCTGCACGCTTTGGTGACATGCTGCTCGAGCAGCGTCGCCGAATGGGCCTTTCCATTCAGCAGGTCGCCAACACCATCAAAATCAGGCCGCAGATCATCGAGTTTTTCGAGAATGGCAATTTTGCATCGATGCCTCCGCGCGGCTATGCGCAGGGCATGATTTCGAGCTATGCGCGCTTTTTGGGCCTCAATCCGCGGGAGGTCGTCAACGCTTATTTTGACGATCTGATGGCATATGAGCGCGAGACGTCGCAGCAGGGCGGTCGTTTTCAGGACGCCGCCGGCTACGTCAATTCGCGTTCCTCGGTCGACAACGGCCGCTTCCTGATGGTTCAGGGCGGGCGTTCGACGCGTTATGGCCAGCGCCCTCAGCAGGCTGGCTATGTTACCGAAACGGGCTCGAGCGAGGAGATTCGTTCCCAGCGCGATCGTTTTCGCAGCACGCCGGCGCCCGAGGAGCGCGCACTCCCCGCTGCCCGCGGTGTCGCACGTGACCCTCGTGCCGGCTACGGCGATGGTGGTTATTCCGATCGCGGTTGCCGTGGTGTCTCTACCGGACGCTCTCGCGGTGGCTATGCGGACGCCGATGCCACGCAGGTGACGCCGCGTCTTCGCTCTCAATCACAGCCGTATGACCAGCGCTCTTCGGCTCCGCGTTCGGGCCAGCGTGGCTATCAAGGCCGCGGTGAACTTGCGCCCCGCTCGGGTCAGCGCAGCCTTCAGGGCCAGGGCGGCTATCGCGGCCGTTCCGATAGCAATCGCGGTCGTATGCCTCAGGGAGGCGGCCGCAGCAGTTCCGGTCGTGGACGCGGCGGATCCCGTACTCCTCAAAACAACGGGCTCGATCCGCGTATCGTCTACGCCGGCATCGGCGCCGTGGCATTGCTGCTGATTGTGCTCATCGTGGTGCTTCTGCGCGGCTGCGCATCTTCGACGCCCGAGACCACGCCCGAGACGCCCGCTGCCACCAAGACGACGACTAAGAAGTCTTCTAAGAAGACCGAAACGGTCGACGAGGACGAAGACACCGATGAGGCGACGGATGAGTCGACTGATTCGGACGCTACCAAGACGACGGCCAAGAAGGAAGAGAGCGAGGTCACGAAGGTCAAGGTCTCCGTTGCCAAGGGAAAGACCGCGTGGATTGAGGTCAAGGTCGACGGCAAGTCGGTCTATGGCGCCCAGGCGACTGGCCCCTTTGAGCAGGAGTATACGCCCGAGTCCTCGATCGAGATCACCACGTCCAAGCCTTCCGATGTCACCGTTACCAAGAACGGTGAAAAGGTCCGTTACGATACCAAGACCTCGGGCGTGGCGCGCGTGACGATCACCGTTCCCAAGAAGGAGACGTCTGATTCCGAGAATGGTGAAAGTTCTGATGGTACCGACACCACCGATGGTACCGATACCACCGACGGTACCGATACCACCGACGGTACCGATGCCCAGTCCACGGATGGCGCCGATACCGCAACTGACGGTCAGACACCCACCGATTCTACCGACAATTCGTACGATAGCTACTAGGCCGCTCGTACGCGAAAGGAAACATCATGGCTAAAGATTCAAGCTTCGACGTCGTGTCCGAGGTCAATATGCAGGAGGTCGACAATGCCTTCCAGCAGACCACGCGCGAGATTTCCCAGCGCTATGACCTCAAGGACTCCGGCGCCACCATCGAGCTTTCGAAGGGCGACAAACTCTTTACGATCAACGCCCCGGCCGACTTTGTCTCCAAGCAGATCATCGATGTCCTGAGCTCCAAGCTCATCAAGCGTGGCATCGATCTTAAGGCTGTGTCCTGGGATGCGCCTCAGGCTGCCTCGGGCGGCACCGTGCGCGTGCTCGGTCACATCGTCGAGGGTATCGACCAGACGACTGCCAAGAAGATCAATAAGGACATTAAGGATCAGAAGCTCAAGGTCAAGGTGACGATTGAGGCCGACAAACTGCGTGTTTCCTCTGCTTCCAAGGATGCGCTGCAGGCCGTGATCCAGTTCCTGCGCGACCAGGACTACGGTCAGCCGCTGCAGTTCACCAACTACCGCTAATTCATTCGAAAGGACTGCTCTCCAACATGGATACACCGTTGGGCTCCGTGCTCTACATCACCCTCGGGTGCGCTAAGAACGAGGTTGACACCGACCGCATGCGTTCTCTTTTGACCGCCGCGGGCTACGAGGAGGCATTCGACCCGCAGGATGCCGATATCGCCATCGTCAATACATGCTCGTTCCTCGCCTCCGCAACGTCCGAGAGCATCGAGACCACGCTCGAGCTCGCCAACGAGGTTCAGGACGGCGTTCGTTCTTGCCCCATCGTCATGTGCGGCTGTGTGCCGTCGCGCTATGGCGACGATCTGCCCGATGAGCTGCCCGAGGTCGCTGCCTTTGTGAAGGCCGACGAGGAGGATGGCATCGTGGCGGTCATCGATGGCGTGCTGGGCGTCGAGCGCGAGATTGCCGTCTATATTCCGCAGGTCAAGCGCACCGTCGAGGGCGCTGTCGCCTACGTCAAGATCTCCGATGGCTGCAACCGCTTCTGTAGCTTCTGCATGATCCCGTATATTCGCGGTCGCTATCATTCGCGCAATGCCGAGAGCATTATCTCCGAGGTGCGCGACCTGGTTGCCGGCGGTGTGCGCGAGATCGTGCTGATCGGCCAGGACACGGGTATTTGGGGCACCGACTTTGCTGACGAGGATGTCGCCGAGGGCTCGCCGCGCAATCTGGCGCAGCTGCTGCGTGCCGTCGCCGAGGCCGTGCGTCCGCACAACGTCTGGGTCCGTGTGCTCTACCTGCAGCCCGAGGGCATGACTGACGAGCTCATTGAGACCATTCGTGATACGCCCGAGGTGCTGCCCTATATCGATATCCCCGTGCAGCACTGCGACGCGCGCATCCTCAAGGCTATGCGCCGTTCTGGTTCGCGCCAGGAGCTCGAGGACCTGTTCCGCGATCTGCGTGAGCGCATCCCCGGCATCGTGATCCGTTCCACGGCCATGGTCGGCTTCCCGACCGAGACCGACGACGAGTTCCGCGACCTTATCGACTTTATGGACACCGTCGGCTTCGACTACACGAGCGTCTTTGCCTACTCGCAGGAGGAGGGCAGCCTGGCCGCCAAGATGGAGGGCCAGGTCGACGAAGAGGTCAAGCTCGAGCGCGCCCAGGAGGCCATGGACCTGGCCGAGTCGCTCGGTTTTGCTGCAACTGCCGCACATGTGGGCGAGCGCGCCCAGGTGATTGTCGACGGTATCGAAGAGACCGAAGACGGCGCCGAGCTGATCGGACATGCCTGGTTCCAGGCGCCTGATTCCGATGGCGCGGTGCATCTGGATGCCAGCGAGGCATCTGTGGGCGATATTCTGACGGTCGAGTTTACCGATAGCTTCTGCTATGAGCTTATCGGCCATGTTGTGGAGTAGGAGAGCGTCGTGGCAAACGAGAGCAATAAGGAACTGACGAGTGTTTGGACGCCCGCCAACATCGTGACGTGCGTTCGCATCGTCTTTATCCCGGTGTTCATGATCGTGTCGGCGCTTTCTCACACGAGTGTTGCCGGTACAGATTGGAGCACCTTCGACGGCCCGCTCGCCGCCGCTGCCTTCATTCTGTACGTCATCCTGTCGTGCACCGATAAGGTTGACGGCTACCTGGCGCGCTCGCGCAACGAGATTACCGACTTCGGTAAATTCTTGGACCCCATCGCCGACAAGCTGCTCGTATTCTCGGCCCTGCTGCTATTCTTGGACTTTGGTGCCGTGTCGGTTTGGTCCGTGTTCATCATCTTGTTCCGCGAGCTGCTGGTAAGCGCCCTGCGCATGGTCGCTAGTGCCGCCGGCGTTGTCGTTGCGGCCGATAAGCTCGGCAAGTACAAGACGGCGACCACGATGGTCTCCATCTGCGGTTACCTGTGCGTCTTTGCGATGGCCGGCTTGCACCTTGGCCCGCTGGCGCTGACGCTCGGCATCTACTCGGTGTCGCGTTTCCTGTACGCCGTTGCCGTTGTCCTGACCGTTATCTCGGGCGCCCAGTACTTCTGGAACTGCCGCAAGATCGTCTTTTCGGTCTAGGTCCTAGTGGGTATGACGGACTCTTTTGAGCAGATTTCCGCACATAACGAGGGGCTGGCGCGCGATATTGTCGAGCGCGCGAGCGCTCGGGGCGTGACGGTTTCGACGGCTGAGTCGCTGACAGCAGGTATGATCTCCTCGACGATTGCCGATATCCCGGGCGCCTCGGCGGTGCTGCGTGGCGGTGCGGTGACCTACTGCGATGAGATCAAGCATCGCGTTTTGGGTGTTGATCAGGAGACGCTCGACCGCTATACCGCGGTGTCGCATCAGACCGCGCGCGAGATGGCGGCGGGTTCGCTGGAGCTGTACCAGAGCGATATTGCAGTGAGCGCAACGGGTTATGCCGGCCCCGGCGGTGGCACTGAGGACGATCCGGCTGGCACTTTCTATATTGGCTGGGCGTATCGCGCGGCTGATGGGGAAGTGCCGGTCGTGGACTCTGTGCGCTGCCACTATGAGGGCGACCGTTCGTGTGTTCGTGCCCATGCGGTCGCGGAGGCATTGGGACGCATTGCCCTTGTGCTCAACTCTATGGAATAGACGTGTTTTAAGGGGCCTTAGGGCCCCTTAATTGTGGAGATAGGGACCTCTGACAAATTCAGCGTTTTTGCTGGTCATAGGTTTATTTTCGCCTTCCTTGCTTATATTTGGCCCTATGTGGTCAAGCATTTGGTCAGTATTTGGTCGGCGTTTGGTTGGGTTTTGGAAAGACTGCCTGCATATGATTTATCTGAACGGTTGACCACGAACAGCCGTTCGTTTATTATCGATGCAGGTTGTTAAGAGGAGGGCTTTTCATGGCCAAGAATTCAGGTCCCGTACGTACCGTTCATGCTCGCACGACGGGTAAAGAGCGCGATGAGATGATCGCCACCACCAAGGCCGAGATCGAGAAGAAGTTCGGTCAAGGCTCCATCATGAGGTACGGCGACGGTGGCCCCGAGCTCGAGGTCGAGGCCATCCCTACGGGCGCTCTGGCACTCGATGCCGCTCTGGGTATCGGCGGTGTGCCGCGCGGCCGCATCGTCGAGATTTACGGTCCTGAGTCCTCCGGTAAGACGACGCTTTCGCTTGAGATCCTGGCCGAGGCCCAGGCAATGGGTGGCGTGGTGGCATTTATCGATGCCGAGCACGCGCTCGATCCCACGTATGCCGCGCGCATTGGCGTGGATATCGACGAGGTACTGATTTCCCAGCCTGATACGGGTGAGCAGGCGCTCGAGATTGTTGACATGCTCGTGCGTTCCGGCGCCATCGATGCCATCGTCGTCGACTCCGTCGCCGCGCTGACCCCGCGTGCCGAGATCGAGGGAGAGATCGGCGATACCACGGTCGGTTTGCAAGCTCGCCTGATGAGTCAGGCGCTCCGCAAGCTCGCCGGCTCGCTGTCCAAGTCCAACACGACATGCATCTTCATTAACCAGCTGCGAGAGAAGATCGGCGTCATGTTCGGCAACCCCGAGACCACGACGGGCGGCCGCGCCCTTAAGTTCTTCTCTTCGGTGCGTATCGACATTCGCCGCATCGACAGCATTAAGCTTAAGGATGAGGTTATCGGTAACCGCGTGCGCGCCAAGGTCGTTAAGAACAAGGTGGCAGCTCCGTTCCGTTCTGCTGAGTTCGACATCATGTACGGTACGGGCATCTCTAAGGAGGGCTCGATTCTGGACATGGCTGTCGAGTGCGGCATCTGCAAGAAGATGGGCTCCTGGTTTGCCTATGGCGAGGACAAGCTCGGCAACGGTCGCGAGGCCGCCAAGGCGTTCCTGCGCGAACACCCTGATTGCGCCGACGAGATTGAGCATAAGGTCCGCCTTGCCTGCGGGCTTGAGTTTGACGACGATGCTCCATCCGAGGTCGAGCTGACCGATCAGCCTGCGCCTGAGGAGTTTGACGAGCTTTACGCCATCGATGGTTCCGCCATGCTCGATGATGACGACGAGTAGCGGTTACGCTCATGTCGTATACGGTGACCGAGGCCACGGTCGTCTTTCCCGATAAGAAGGCGGCCTCCTCGTTCTCGAACGGGTATGCGTCCAAAAAGCCTTGCGCACATATCGATTGTGAGCTTGAGGGCGGTTTTGAGCGGTCCATTTGGATTCCCGTGCGGGTCGCGCGCCTGTATGTCAAAAACCGCCCCGATCTTCCCTGTGATTGGGACAACTTTCGTGAGGCGGTGCAGCTCGTCGAGCGTAAATGTGCACTTACCATGGTGACCGAGATGTTATCGCGCCGCGACCATGCGACGGGCGAGGTCCGTGACAAGCTGGCTCGCTACGGCTTTCACCAGACCGCGATCGATTTCGCCGTCGAGCGCGCCACCGAGTATCGCTTTTTAGACGAGAACCGCTTTTGCTCGTACTTTATCGAGGAGCGCAAGCGGCGCGGTTGGGGACAGCGCAAAATCGAGACCGAGCTCAAGCGCCGTCATGTCGTGCTCGATGACATTCCCGGTTATCCCGAGGATTATTTTGCCGTCGAAGACGATTTGGCGCGTGCGTCAGCCCTGCTCGCCAAGCGGCGTGTCCCAGAGACGCGCGGATTCGAAAAACTGGTTCGGTTTTTGATGGGCAAGGGCTTCTCGTATCATATCGCCGCCGATGCCGTTAAGGCACGTCTCGATGCCGAACGTGAGGAATGTGCGGTTTAGGCGTATGCGTTTTGTGGCCCTGCCGTTCACCGCGTTTTAGCCGCCGTGCTGGGGCCATTTATTTGACAGTTGTTGTGGTTCAACGTACGATAAACAATGTCATTTGCTTTGTGATATGTGCTCATCTGTAATGAGTTTGTTTATATGTTTATCTGTATCCGACCCGCATAAGCTGCGCCCATATTACTCAAATGTCGCGAGCCGTTCGTAAGGACGGTTCGCTTTGTTGTGTAACGAATCCATAAAAAGGAGTGAGCATGCCTATCATCGCAGCGCTCGTTGGCATCATTTTGGGTGCCATCGCCGCCATTGCCTACATGCGCACCGCCAAGCAGGGTAGTCTTCACGAGGCCGACGAAAAAATCCAGTCGGCACACGCACAGGCTGAGTCCCTGATCGGTGATGCTAAGCGTCAGGCCGAGACCCTCAAAAAAGAGGCTCTGCTCGAGGCTAAAGAGGAGATCATCAAGAACAAGCAGGCCGCTGAGGCCGAGGACAAGCAGCGTAAGAACGAGATTCGTACGCTCGAGAACCGCGTGATGCAGCGCGAGGAATCCCTCGATCGCCGCAACGACGCTCTCGACAAGCGCGAGCATCAGCTGTCCAGCCAGGCCGGTCAGGTCGAGAAGCGCTCCCGTGAGCTCGAGGAGCTCTGCGCAAAGCAGACCTCCGAGCTCGAGCGTATCGCCGACCTTACCCGCGAGGACGCCCACAAGGAGCTCCTCGATAAGGTTCGCGGCGAGGTCACCCACGAGGCCGCCACGATCATTCGCGAGTCCGAGCAGCAGGTTCGCGCCGAGTGCCACAAGACCGCCCAGGAGATTCTGTCTCTGGCGATTCAGCGCTGCGCTGCCGATCACACTGCCGAGGTCACCGTTACCTCCGTGCACATTCCCTCTGATGACCTCAAGGGCCGTATCATCGGTCGCGAGGGTCGCAACATCCGGACCTTCGAGCAGGTTTCCGGCGTCAACCTCGTGATCGACGACACGCCCGAGACCGTCGTTCTTTCGAGCTTCGACCCGGTCCGTCGTGAGACCGCCCGTGTCGCCCTCGAGAACCTCATCGCCGACGGCCGCATTCACCCTGCCCGTATCGAGGAGATGTATCACAAGGCTGCCGACCTGGTTCAGCAGCGCGTGCGCGAGGCTGGCGAGCAGGCTGCCTTCGATACCGGCATCCACGATCTGCACCCCGAGATCGTCAAGACCCTTGGTGCCCTGCGCTACCGTACCTCGTTTGGTCAGAACGTGCTTCAGCATTCCCTCGAGGTCTCTGATCTGTGCGGCGTGATGGCTTCCGAGCTTGGCCTGGACGTTGTGACCGCCAAGCGCGCCGGCCTGCTTCATGACCTGGGCAAGGCAATCGACCACGACGTCGAGGGCCCGCATGCCGTCATCGGCGCCGAGCTTGCCCGCCGTTATGGCGAGAAGCCCGTTATCGTCCACGCTATTGAGGCTCACCATGCCGATGTCGACCCCAACACGGTGCTCGATGTCCTGGTGCAGGCCGCCGATGCTGTCTCTGCCTCTCGCCCCGGTGCCCGTCGCGAGTCTGCCGAGAACTACATCAAGCGTCTTGAGAAGCTCGAGGAGATCGCCAACTCCCATGACGGCGTCGAACGTACCTATGCCATGCAGGCCGGTCGCGAGGTCCACGTCATGGTCCAGCCGGACAAGATCTCCGATGCCCAGTCCACGGTCCTGGCTCACGATATCGCCCATCAGATCGAGGAAGAGATGGAGTATCCCGGTCAGGTGCGCGTCGTCGTGATTCGCGAGAGCCGCGCTGTCGATATCGCTAAATAACATGAGCGACGCGAACGAGCTCATCTCATTTATCGCGTCGATGTCGGGGGAGGGCAACCTTCGCGTCGAGGAGAACCTTGGCGAGGGGTATGTCCGCCTCCGCGTTTCGGAGGCCGAGCGGCGCCAGGCTAAGCACGACATTCAGCATGTCGAGGACATCGTCATCGAAATGCTCCGTAATGCTCGCGATGCCGGCGCCGACAAGGTCTATCTCGCCACGACCAAGGAAGATGGCGTCCGCACGCTTGTCTTTCTGGATAACGGTTCTGGCGTTCCGCAGGATATGCAAGAGCGAATCTTTGATGCCCGCGTTACCTCCAAGCTCGAGAGCATGAAGATGGACCGTTGGGGCGTTCACGGTCGTGGCATGGCATTGTTTTCGATCAAGCAGAACACCGACGAGGCCCGTGTGGTCACGTCCGGCGTCGATCTTGGTTCAGCCTTCAAGGTGAGCGTTGCGGCCGACCGCCTCAGTGAGCGTGCCGATCAGTCCAGCTGGCCCCAGGCCGTCAAGGATGAGGACGGACGTTATGTCTGCGCTCGCGGTCCACATAATATTATTCGCGCTGCTTGTGAGTTTGCGCTCGAGGAGTTGCGTGGTTGCGATGTCTATCTCGGTTCTCCGTCTGAGATTGCCGCGACCCTTTATGCTCAAGCGTCAAGTCGGCTCGATACGTCTCGTCTCCTGTTCATTGATGACGAGAGCGAGCTTCCGGTTGTCGATCGTTTAGGCCTTGCTTCTGATGCCGAGGACTTTATCCGTATTTGTTCGGGTTTGGGTCTTGAGATGTCCGAGCGCACGGCCCATCGCATTTTGGCAGGGCAGATTAAGCCCGTTCGCGGTGTGACCGCGCGTCTGCTGCGCGAGCGTGATTCGTCCTCGCATGCGCCGGCTCCTGTCGATCTCGCGAAGGATCGTCGCGGGCTACGTATTGCCAAGGATGACATGGCACAGTTTTCGCGCGCTGTGGAACGCGACTTTAATGACCTTGCCACCCGGTACTATCTCAACCTTTGCGGCGACCCAAAGATCCGTGTTTCGCGTGATCGAATCACCGTGACCTTTGATCTTGCCAAAGAGGAATAGTGCCTTTACCGAGTCCACTCGGTACGATACAGTTATTGCAGTTAAAACGTACTTTTAAATGCAGGAGTTTCTTCATGGATTGCCTGAAGGTATCAAGCAAATCATCGCCCGCGTCCGTTGCCGGCGCCATCGCCGGCATGGTCAAGGATGGTGTACCCGTCAACATCCAGTGTGTCGGCGCCGGTGCCGTCAACCAGGCTATTAAGGCCGTTGCTATCGCGCGCGGTTTTTTGATTCCAACCGGTTTTGATATTTCCTGCGCGCCCGTGTTCTCCGACATCCTCATTAACGGGGAGTCGCGCACGGCCATCCGCCTTTCTATCTACGTTCACCAGATCAATCGAGCTGCTATGGATAACGTCGTCATGGATGATGTTAAGCCTGTGGCATAGCTTCTGCTTGCCTTGTTTCGCTCCCCATCGTTAGGACTTATGCACATGGACCAGCGTTCCGTACGCGATATTCTTGCCGGTAAAACCTACTTTATCCGCACCTTTGGCTGCCAGATGAATCAGCACGACTCCGAGCGTGTGAGCGGTCTGCTTGATTCGTATGGCTGCCTCATGGCGTTCGATCCCGCGCATGCCGATATCGTTGTCTTCATGACGTGCTGCGTGCGCGAGGCCGCCGATACTCGCCTGTACGGTCAGTGCAATTCCTGCAAAAGCCTGCCGCCTTCGCCTTCGGGCAAGCGCGTGGTTGCCGTTGGCGGTTGCATCGCGCAGCGCGATGGCGAGGGCCTGCTCACCAACGTCGATAACGTCAATGTCATCTTTGGCACGCATTCCATTGCACATGTGGCCGAGCTCATTGCCGAGGCGTTCCTTGATGGTAAGCGTCATATCCGCACCAATGAGCATGAGGATACGGACGCCATGAGCATGCCGTGGCATCGCGAGACCCAGTATCACGCCTGGGTGCCCATCATGACAGGCTGCAATAATTTCTGCACCTATTGCATCGTGCCGTACGTACGCGGTCGCGAAAAGAGCCGCCCCTTCGAGGAGATTGTCGACGAGGTGACCGGTCTGGTGCGCCAGGGCGTGCGTGAGATTACGCTGCTGGGCCAAAACGTTAACTCATATGGTCGCGATCTGTTTGGCAAGCCGCGTTTTGCCGATTTGCTGCGTGCCGTGGGCGATACGGGCGTGGAGCGCATCTTCTTTACGTCTTCGCATCCTAAGGACCTGCTGCCCGAGACCATCGACGCCATGGCCGAGACACCTGCCGTAATGCCGCAACTGCACCTGGCCGTCCAGTCAGGTTCGACGCGGATCCTCAAAGAGATGAATCGCCGTTATACACGCGAGGACTATCTGGGCCTGGTCGATCGCATTCGCAACCGCATGCCCGATATCGCGCTCTCGACCGACATTATCGTTGGCTTCCCGGGCGAGACTGAAGAAGACTTTGAGCAGACGCTCTCACTTGCCGAGACGGTCCGCTATGCTCAGGCCTATACCTTCATCTATTCCAAGCGCGCCGGTACCCCGGCCGCCGAGATTGACGATCCTACGCCGCATGAGGTTATTCTCGAGCGTTTCAATCGCCTGGTTAAGGTTATCGAGACCACGGCACACGAGTATAACCAGGGTGAGCTTCATACTGTGGTTCCCGCGCTCATTGAGGGAACGAGTAAAAAGAACGATGCGGTCCTGCTGGGCAAGAGTCCCAAGAATCAGACCGTGCATGCGCCTATCCCCGAGGGTTACAGCATCGATCAGCTTGTTGGCAAGATCGTTGATGTTAACGTTGACGTTGCCAAGACCTGGTATTTGTCCGGTTCCGTTGTGGGCGAGCCGCGCTAATGGTTTCTCCCGGGGCAGGCCTTTCCGCCGTTGCGATCGTCGGTCCGACAGCGGTTGGTAAGAGTGATGTTGCCGACCGTTTGGCAGCTCGTCTTTCGTCCGAAGTGCTGTCGTGCGATGCGATGCAAATCTATCGCGGCATGGACATCGGTACCGCAAAGATGGCGCCCGATGAGTGTACGGCGCCGCTGCGTCTCGTCGACATTGTAGAGCCGGGTGTAGCATATTCTGCTGCGCTTTATCAGGCTGACGCTCGCGCGCATGTTGAACGTCTCCTTGGTTCGGGTTGCCTGCCGGTTTTTTGCGGAGGTACGGGGCTGTATCTCAAGGCTGCCCTTGATGAGATGGACTTTCCCTCGGGTGAACTTGAGGACGATCGCCGTGCGGGCTATCAGGAGCTTGCCGAGCGTATTGGCGAGGAAGAACTGCATGCCCTGCTTGCCGAGCGCGATCCAGAATCGGCTGCTGTTATTCATCCCCATAACGTGCGCCGTGTGATTCGTGCGCTCGAGATGCATGATGATGGTATCTCCTATGCACAACAAAAAAGTCAGTTTAGTGTTCCGCGCGAGCATTATCATGCCCTATGGTTTGGTCTGACGCGTAATCGCGAGGTGCTCTACGAGCGCATTAATCTGCGCGTCGATCTGATGTTTGAGCAGGGTCTTGTCGATGAGGTCCGCGGTCTTATGGCCCAGGGTCTGGGAGATGCCCTGACGTCGATGCAGGCAATTGGCTATAAAGAGATCATTGATGCTTTCAATGGCGTGATGAGCATGGATGAGGCCCGCGAACTCATTAAGATGCGTTCGCGTCGTTATGCCAAGCGTCAGCTTTCGTGGTTTAAGCGCGATGACCGTATCGTGTGGTTTGATATGGATGAATGTACGATCGATGAGGTCGTTGAGGATATCCTGCATCGTATTGAGGCTGCCTAATGGCCCGTTTCCCCCTTGTTCCCACGGCACCCGAGCCCGAGCGTGCCATTTTAGTTGGTGTTGAGTGGCGCGACAATGCATGGCCGCTCGATCGCTCGCTTGATGAGCTGGAGCGTCTTGCTCACACAGCTGGTGCCCGGTGCGTGGCACGCTTGTCGCAGCGTTTGGTAAAGCCGTATCCTAAATCGTTTATCGGTTCCGGTAAGGTTGAAGAGCTGTGCGGCCTGGTGCATCGCATGGATGCCGATGTCGTTATTTTTGACGACGACCTGACCCCCTCGCAGCAATCCTATTTGGAGAAAGCCGTGGGCGAGCCGGTAAAGATTATCGATCGTACAGCACTGATCCTGGATATCTTTGGCCTGCATGCTCAGACGCGTGAGGGACGCCTGCAGGTACAGCTGGCACAGCTTCAATATTTGTTGCCTCGCCTGCGTGGCATGTGGAGCCATCTCGCCAAGGAGCAGACGCGCGGCGGCATCGGCTCACGTTTTGGTCAGGGCGAAAGTCAGCTCGAGGTCGACCGTCGCCTCATTCGTAATAAGATCACTGCGCTTCGTCGTGAGCTCAAGCAGGTTGAACAGCGTCGCGATGTCCAATCCAAGAGTCGCATTGAGTCACCGGCGTTTCGCGTCGCGTTAGCCGGTTATACCAATGCCGGTAAATCGACGTTACTCAATCGTCTGACCGGCTCTACGGTACTTTCGCAGGACAAGCTGTTTGCTACGCTCGACCCGACGACGCGTTCGTATCGTCTGCCCGGCGGTCGCGGCATGACGATTACCGATACCGTCGGCTTTATTCAAAAGCTGCCCCATGGTCTGGTCGATGCCTTTAAATCGACGCTGTCCGAGGTTTTGGGTGCCGATCTAATTCTCAAAGTCGTAGATGCGTCTGACGAGGACTATGAGCGGCAGCTGGAGGCTGTCGACCGCGTGCTTGATGAGATCGGCGCCGGAGAGCGTTTAACGCTGACCGTATTCAATAAAATCGATCTTCTCGATAGCGTCGATCGATTGAGTTTCCGTCGTCGCTATCCGGAGGCCGTTCTGTTCTCGGCCCAAACGGGCGAGGGCCTCGACGATCTCGTCGACCGGATTGCTCGCGAGGCAGCTGCCACCGATGTGTTGCTCTCCGCTGATATCCCGTATCGTGAGGGCGCTCTCATCACGCTGGTGCATGAGCAGGGAACCCTTCTGCATGAGGAATATCTCGAGGACGGCGTTCGCATTGTGGCGAAGTTGCCGGCTCGTATTGCACCGCGGCTCGAGCGTTATCGCACCGAGTAGACGAGCTCCAAAATGCCCAGAATGATGGGCTGATGCAGCAGATAAAAGGGGAGAGCGTGACGTCCAAGGCTGGCGAGCGCCGGCAGGGGGTTGGCGTAGGCCCAGCTAGGGACGGTCTTATCGATTCCCTGCGCTATGTGTGCGGCGAAGTATCCTGCAAGATACATAAAGATAAACGGGATGATGGGGTAGTAATCACCTGAGATAAACCCAGGGCTCGGAAATCCCAGCCACGCTAGGTAGGGGACAGGGTAGATCGTTTTGGGGATGCTCCAGGTGATTGCGAACAACATAAGGCATAGGGGCATGCCCCATCTCGCCGCTATCTTCTTAAGGACGGGATCGGTCAACGCTACGATGCCGGTGCATGCGGCCATGCAGTAGATGATGCCAAAATTAACCGAATCGTCGACTGAGACAAGTGTTGTTGCCAACCAGACAACGAGTGCTGCTAAGGCGTATTTGGCGGCACGTTTGATATTGTTGCGCGAAAGGGTGCACATCCAACCGGCGATAAACAAAAATAGGCTCTTCGGTGGTTTCTGTGGGAGAGATTCCGGCATAGGCCCAG
>NZ_QROG01000040.1:0-2552 GCF_003474585.1 Collinsella sp. AF39-11AT
AGCTGCTTGGTGAGCACCAGGCGGCCGAGCATGGCGAAGCCCATGGCAGGCAGGATGTTGGCGGCAACGCCAAAGCCAGCAAGGACAAAGGGCGGGATGAAGTCGAGCATGCCCTGGATGGCGTCAGCACCCAGATAGAACGACAGCGAGCACAGCAGGAACGCCATGATGATACCGGTCAAACCGATCAGGAAGTGCATCGCATAGACACCCTTAAGGTTGCCCTGGCCGGAGAAGACATCAGCGCGGTCAACCAGGATCGGCAGGGCGGCGTTGAGGATGTTCTTGATGGCAAGGCACAGCGTGGCGATGGGCATGGCAAGCGCGATGGCTGCCTCGGTGCTCTGGCCCAGCTGGATAGCGAAGGCGCAGGCGAGCACGCCGCCGATCGTCTCATCAGGCGGCACGTAGGCGCCGATGGAGATCGAGCCCATGAACAGCAGCTCCAGGCTGGCGCCGATCGTGAGGCCGGACTGCAGGTCCCCCAGCACCAGGCCCACGAGCGGGCACAGGACGATGGGGCGGAACGCATAGAGCGTACCGAGCTGGAAGTCGAACTTACCAAATGCGGCGATAAGTCCGATGAGGATTGCTTGGGTAAGCATATATCCCCCTTTCCTAATAGGAAACTACGAAGAGCTCAGACTCTTCGAAATTGAACGCCTAGAGCACGCTGGCGCAGTCAACCTTGGGGTCATCGGCCAGGGGTCGAATCTCGACCTCAACGCCACGATCCAGCATCTCGCGCACATCGGCTTCCTCGGCCGCGGTCAGGAAGATCTGACGAGAGACCTGACGCGCATCGGGACGCTTCTCGTCCTTGGGCTTGGTGTTGCCCAGGTTGACCGACTTGATCTGCGGGCAGCCCTCAACGAGCTGCTTTGCCTCAGCAATAGTGGCGACACAGATGATCATCTTGTACTTGTCGGTCACGCCCGAGTTGATAGCTTCGATTGCATGCTCCATATCTTTGATGACGAGCTTGCAGCCGGCAGGCTTGCCCATCTTGAGCGTCGTCTTCCACACCGGGTCGTTAGCGACCTTATCGCCCACGCAGAAGATGCAGTTGGAGCCAAGGCCCTGAACCCAGGAAACTGCGACCTGGCCATGAAGCAGGCGATGGTCAACGCGAAGTAGCTGAATCATAATGTGACCCCCCAAAGGCCTTGTGCCGTCTTACGGCGTGTCAGTAGGTGCTGCGGATTAGAACTCTTCTTCCTCGTCGTCATCGACCAAAAGATCGTTGACAAACTTCACGCGCGTATCGTCCGCAGCGACGATGGCGCGAATCGTCTCCTCAACCGGCGCCGACTCGTCAGAAAACAGCAACTGGATGAGGAGAGGAAGGTTCATGTTGGTAACGAGGTACGTGCGGGGACGCGTCTGGACGATCTTGGTGAACTCGTTGTTGACGCTGCCGCCAAAGAGGTCGGTGCAGACAACGACATCATCGTCGGCAGACATGCCTGCCAGCAGTTTTTGGGCCTCCTCGGCCACGTCCATGCGGCCATCGACGAACATCGAAAGATCGTGGACGTTGTCGCGAGCGCCCGAGAGCAGCTCGACGCTCTCCTTGATGCCGGTAGCGAAGTGCGCATGGCTGGCGATGATGTACTGTCTCATTCTGTGTTCCTCTCAATAGCCCGGCACGTTCCCGCACCCGTTTTCTTTAGTAGTCGAACTGGTGATAGTAGCGACGATACTTGAGGTTGTGCTTGGTGACCGTCTCGTAGTAGCGAGCCAGGCGGTCGGTCACGAGCACCGTCAGAATCCACGGGGAGACGATGACGCGGAACTCGTCGTCAAGGCCGGGGATCGCGAACTCGGCGGTGTCGATGATGTTGACGTCGGTGTCGCCGGTCACGCCGCGGGTCAGGAACGCGCGGACGCGCTCGTCGAGCTTGCGGTTCTCGTCCTCGCCCATGAACAGGAACACGGGGACGCCGGGCTCCACGAGCTCGAGGGTGCCGTGGAAGAAGTCGGCCGAGGTGATGTAGCGGGTGCGCTTCCACTGCATCTCCTCCAGGATGCACATCGAGAAGAGGATGGTCTCGCCCCACAGGGCGCCGGAGCCGATGAACATGGTGTAGGGGGCCAGGGCGTACTTCTTGGCGAGCTCCTCGGCGCGCGGCTCGAAGCGCTTGCGGATATCGAGCATGTCCTTCCAGATGTCCTTGGTCTGCTCGATAAACAGGTCAAACTTGGGGAAGCAGCCGCGGCGGTTGAGCAGGCGCAGGCCGAAGCAGTCGGCGAGGTAGTAGCCCTTCTCACAGCCGCCCGAACCATGGTCAGAAGCCATGGCGACGCAGTTCTCGGCGCCGACAGCCTGGCCGATGGGGCCCTCGGGCTTGGTCATGGCGTAGACGCGCACGCCCATGCCCTTCATCTTCTTGACGGCCTCGAGGACCTCGGGGGTGGTTCCGGACTCGGAGGCGGTGAGCACGACGGACTTCTCGGTCATGCGCTTGTGGCCCATGACGTTCCACTCGGCGGCGTGGATCAGGTAGACCTCGAGGTCGCGGTCGCCGAACTTGTTCATGAGGTACTCGAGC
>NZ_QROG01000040.1:2562-6547 GCF_003474585.1 Collinsella sp. AF39-11AT
TTCTCACAGCCGCCCGAACCATGGTCAGAAGCCATGGCGACGCAGTTCTCGGCGCCGACAGCCTGGCCGATGGGGCCCTCGGGCTTGGTCATGGCGTAGACGCGCACGCCCATGTCCTTCATCTTCTTGACGGCCTCGAGGACCTCGGGGGTGGTGCCGGACTCGGAGGCGGTGAGCACGACGGACTTCTCGGTCATGCGCTTGTGGCCCATGACGTTCCACTCGGCGGCGTGGATCAGGTAGACCTCGAGGTCGCGGTCGCCGAACTTGTTCATGAGGTACTCGAGCTGCATGAGCTCGTCCCAGGTGCCGCCGACGCCCATCAGGAACACGGCGTCGTAGCCCTCGTCGGCGACCTTGTCGGCGAGCGCGGTCATCTTCTTGCCGGTCTCGTAGAGCGCCTTGCCGTCCTCGAGATAGCCCTCCTGGTCGAAATGCATGATCTCGATCTTCTCGGTTTCCTTCATTTGTCTCTCCTTTCTGGGGTTGTTTCCACATCCCCCATGCCAACGGGCATCAAAACCCGCTTACATTCCGTAACACTCGGCCGCTTTGGCCTTAAGCGCATTGACTGACTCTTCGTAGCCCTCTGCCTTGACCTCCATTTGCTTGGAGACGGCATCAAGATACGGGTGCACGTCCCATGACTTCAGACGCTCGGCTATCATGGCCGCAATCGTCTGGAAGAACACAAGATTGGGAATTGCGCTGAGCAGCGGAGCCACCTGAGGCACCGCAACCTCGTGAGCCCTACCCTTGGGATGGGCCGTGAGCAGCACCGTTTTTGTCGTAACGTTCGATAGCGCATCAGCGATATTCGCAAGACGCTCCGACCCCTGCGGATCGTCGACGATAAACACCAGATAGCCCGGAACGATCTGCATCTCGGGACCGTGGACGAACTCCTCGCCTTCGTGATGCATGGCAGGAATCTTGATGGTCTCGCTCAGCTTGAGGGCCGCCTCTTCGGCAACGCCATAGTTGGGGCCGTTGCCGACGACCATGGCGGGCGTGTGCTCAGAAAGCTCGAGCATGTGGTCTTGGACATATGCCTCGGCGGTCTTGCACATCACGGCATTGGCCTGGATGGCCTCGCGCAGGTCGTCAAGACGCTGGGCAACGCCCTTGGCGTCAATCGTTCCGCGCGCCTGACCGCCGTAAATACCAAAGAGCACCAGGTACTCAACGAGCACCTCGACGCCCAGAGTCACAAAGTCCACCGACTCGACGCCCACACCGTAGTCAAGAACGATGTCAGCGTGTTCCTTGATGGGTGCCTCGACGTTTGCCGTGAGCGCAACTGCAGCCATATCGTGTGCGCGCATGTAATCGAGCGCTGCAATCGTATTGGTCGAATAGCCACTCTGCGAAACGGCAATGTTGAGCGCATGCTGCGGATAGGTGTGTTCAAAATCAACGAAGGCCTCGGGCGTCACAACGGACACCTGCATTTGCAGGGCATCTTGCAGGTAATCGCGGGCGCAATCGGCGGCATGGCGCGACGAACCCGAAGCAACGATGCGCAGCGCGTCAAAAGAACCGGACTGGAAAATATCAACGAGCTGCGCTACCAGCTCAGACGAACGCTCGAGGTTCTCCCCCATACGCACATGGGCAAGCTGAACGTAATCGAGCATCTTCATCGTCTCACCTCGTAACAAATCATTAGTATTTGATACCAATCACAGTTACAGGTTACGGCTTTTTGATACCTCTTTGTCGATTAATTTATCCCCATCGGCGAACGGTCGATTTTGAGCCCTGTAAGGTTGTATATACAGCTGACCCAACGATCAAACTGGTTAGTTTCCCAGCCGTTATTCACAAAATACCAGCTAGTACGTATAGGTGTAGCCGCCCGTATCGCCACGATTGAAGGACTTTACATACTCGATAGCCTGACCGCTCGCGTCATAGCTCACGCATTCCAAAAGCAAAACAAGATCGCCCTGTTCCAGTCCAAGGAGGCCGGCATCTCGTGCGCCCAGCGCTTCGATATCGAGCTTTTCCTGTGCCATGACTGGCTTTCGGCCCAGCATCTCATAGGTCTCGTACAAACTGAAGACCGACACGTCAATATCTTCGATGGTTGGGAACAGCAGGCAGGGAATCAGCGCCGTCTCAATCGATACGGGGCTACCGTTTATGCAGTTCAGGCGTCGAACGGAATAGAGCAGGTCGTCCTCGGCGATGCCAAACAGGTCGGCGTAATATGGCCCCGCATAACGCTTGGAACGCGCGAGAATACGGACGGACGGCTCGCCGCCCGAAGCACGGACCGATTCACGGAAACCGACCGTGCGTTCAAAAAAAGCAGGTACTTTCTGCGCCACAAAGGCACCTTTTCCCCGAACACGGCGAATCTGCCCGCGCCGAACCAGCTCATCGACAGCGCTTCGGATGGTCAAGCGTGTCGTACCAAATTCCTCGGCAAGGTCTTTTTCGGACGGAATCATGGAACCCGTGGGATATATACTGCGCTCGATACGTTCCTCGATGCGGCGTCGAATGCGCATATAAACCGGGGTGGCATCTACTGTTTCAGCCATTGTTCACCTGCCACGCTCCTCATGCCGTTCTCTTCGCCGTTATCGGCAAAGCGGAACTTTGTGGGCAAAATCACCGATTTGCAATGCTCCACAAAACGCATGTCCTTATCAAATTCGATCGAGCTCTCATAGAACACCGGCGTTCCCTCTTCTTGCTGGAGCAGCTCGGCCTCTTCGGCGTTCAAACGCGAGATGGAGATATGCTCACGTCCATGCTCAACACGCACGCCACCTTCTTTGAGCAAGACATCGTAAAGGCTCTCACACTCAAAATCGTGTTCGGGAAGCGATGGGCACAGGGACAGGTTAACGTGAGCGGTCTCGATTGACGCCGGCTCGCCCTCAATAAGTCGAACGCGCTGCATGCGGAGCAAGGGAGCGCCTACAGCCACCCCAAGCTTGTCGGCAAGCGCCTCATCCGCCTCGATGGTCCCGGTGGAAACCAGACGAGAAGAGGGGTGCAGGCCGGCAGTCCGTACAGCATCGGAAAAGTTATACGTTTCCTGGAAGATGTTCAACGGCTTGGGAGGACACACATACGTACCCGATCCGCGACGGCTCTCGAGCGTTCCACACGAGATGAGCCGCGTGATACCGGCACGCAACGCCGTACGCGAAACGCCAATCTCTTCGCACAGCACGCGCTCGGCCGGCAGGCGATCGCCGCCGGCAAGCTGATGGTGCTGGATATACCAAAGAATTCCCTCAACAGCACGATCTTTGGGGGGAATTGCATAAGATTCGCCTGCCATTGCACAGACTCCTCATTCAGACACGTATGCCGCCAAAATTAGGTCAGCCCTCCCATGGCATCAAATTCGGCCTTGATCTTCTCGGCGACATTCCGATACGACTTATATAGACTTGAATCGCGTTTGACCTCGTCGGTCATAACGGGAATCTCTAATTTGGAAACCTCGTCTTTTCCCGTCTGAACCGCCACAACAACGCCCATACCAAGACACATATTACGCTTGGCAGCGTTTATTTTCGCCGCCTTGGCAGGATTTGCCAGGATACGCTGGGCAAATTCCTGTTTAGAGACCGCTTCTTCGGCCTCCGGATCGCCCGCCTCGGCCACTTCGCACTGCAACACGTCCGCATAGTCAAAAATCTTCGGCTCTGCACCACGCTGATGCACGGCCCACTTGCGATGCGTGGCATCCTGGTAGATAGCCGGCAAAAACGTAAACCGCGGCGGGTCCAAAATCGTATCCGTGATGGTAAACACATCGGGATCAAAGGCATCCTGCGGGTTTTTCTTCTTGAACAGCCCCATATCAGCCTCCCGTACTAGCATTAAACAACTCAAGCTGAATATAGCACCAATTTCAAGCCGCCGCCTTACCCTATCGGTGCGCGGCGTCTATAGCTCGCCCAGCGGAAGAGTTCACGGACGAGGGCCGGGGTGCCTGCCTTGTTTTGAGAAGTGGGCT
>NZ_QROG01000041.1:0-411 GCF_003474585.1 Collinsella sp. AF39-11AT
CACTTAATGTGCTCTCCGTGCGAGTCAGGACTGTCCGAGCAGGCGACTTCATATGCCGCCGGGCGACCGGGGCGAACCCCTCCAAAGATTTTCAAAAAAGTTGTTGACGTGCGCGTAACGACTCGTCTAATATATCCCTTGCGCGATGGACCTGTAGCTCAGTTGGTTAGAGCGTCCGGCTGATAACCGGGAGGTCACAAGTTCGAATCTTGTCAGGTCCACCATCAAAACTGTGAAGAGCCCTGGGGCGTTGCCTCGGGGCTTTTTTCTTACCTACTGAAAGTAGTCAAAAAAGCCCCGTCCCAAATTAACTACTTTGATTTTGTGTGCTGTGCGAAAGATTGGGTAGTATAGCTATTCAATGCGGCGGGCTGCCGCGTGTTAACCGCTACGTACCGGAGGTGTTCCATG
>NZ_QROG01000041.1:421-6425 GCF_003474585.1 Collinsella sp. AF39-11AT
CTTTCTTTCGCAATAAACACCCCAGCGAGAGCCGAGTCGCCGCTGGGGTGTTTATTACTGTCTCCGTGGGGGTTTAGCTCAGCTGGGAGAGCGCGGGCTTTGCAAGCCTGAGGTCAGGGGTTCGATCCCCCTAACCTCCACCATGATGGACCTGTAGCTCAGTTGGTTAGAGCGTCCGGCTGATAACCGGGAGGTCACAAGTTCGAATCTTGTCAGGTCCACCATCAAAACTGTGAAGAGCCCTGGGGCGTTGCCTCGGGGCTTTTTTCTTACCTACTGAAAGTAGTCAAAAAAGCCCCGTCCCAAATTAACTACTTTGATTTTGTGTGCTGTGCGAAAGATTGGGTAGTATAGCTATTCAATGCGGCGGGCTGCCGCGTGTTAACCGCTACGTACCGGAGGTGTTCCATGGTTCGTGTCGACATAGAGACCATCGTCATGGCCGCCGGTCCCGTGCCATCGCTTATCGTGCTTCGTGAGCGCAGCAGCAAATCGGACTCGCCCGCGCCGCTGCGTTCCCTTTCCATTCAGACTGGTTCGTTTGAAGCTGCTGCCATCAGCCGCGGCATCGATAGCGGCCGCGCCGAGCGCCCGATCACCCATGACCTGTTGCTCGATACCGTTGACGCCCTGGGCGCCAAGCTCGAGCGCATCGAGATCGTTCGCGCCGAGCCGCCGGTGTTCTACGCGACGATCGTCGTACTGGCCGATGGCGAGGAGCGCAAGATCGACGCTCGTCCCAGTGATGCCATTGCCCTTGCCGTGCGCAGCAATGCTCCCATGTTTGTGGAGGACGACATCATGAATCGCCTGGGCACTGTTTCCACCCACGCCGAGGATGTCGACGACGAGCAGGAGTTCGAGAAGTTCGACGAGTTCGTCCATACGCTCTCCCCCGATGACTTCTAAATGCGGGGCGGCAGGGTTGCGGAGTGTTCGCTGATGGCCAGCGGTATGTCGGCTGAGGCGGCGGCCATTGCGCGCGAGGCCCAGATGCGCTCGGAGGCTTCTGAGGCGGCTCGCATTGCCTATGTGACGCAGGCCCGCACGCTTCGCGAGCGCCGCGGCTCGTTTATCAAGATGGTTGTCGTCTCCGCCCTTGTCGCGGCAATCTGCTCGCGCCTTCGTGGTACAGTTGGTGCGCTTGGGTTTTCGATTTCAACAGGCTTGGTAATCTGGGGCGTGGTCGATGCGGTCATGCTGACCAACCAGATCAAGGTACTCGACAAGCGCGCGATGGATATGATGCGCGCCCGTGACGCTGCCGCCAAGATTGCTGCCGAGGCACAGGAACTGTAACGACGCCAGACTCGATGGGAAGGTCTAAAGATGGCACAGGATATGCAGGACGCCGGTAACGTCTCCGCCGAGCTCGACGCCATGGTGTGCGATCTGATCGGCGCGTTCTTGGACGACCTTGCCGCCGGCGAGAATCCGGGCGTAGTTGTGGCGATCGAGGACGCTGCTTCCAACCGATATCTGGCGGCGCTCGACGAAGATGGCGAGGAGGCATGCCTCGAGGCTGCCACCAACTTTATCTCCGAGCACAAGATGGGTCTTAAGGACGAGGGGCTGGGCCGCATCGCCCGCTATGCCATCGGCTACACCGGTTGTGTCGAAATTGACGGCGGCTATCACGACGCCCTGCTCGTGAGTTTCTTCGAAACCACGCTCGAGAGCGGTTTTTCGGCATACGTGCTGTATGAGGGCATGGGTGCCGGCGATGGTTTTATGTGGAGCGACCCTGAACCTGCAGGTGAGGAAACCCCTCTCATCTAAAATCGCTAAAATAAACGAGTTTTCGGTAAAAGGCTCAATATTCCCGCCGAGCGTTGCATTGCTGGGTGGGTCGCATACGCGTGCCGCTTGTATATGGATAGAAGATAGGGGAACTACATGCGCGTAGACAATCTGAGGAACATCGCCATCATCGCCCACGTCGACCACGGCAAGACGACGATGGTTGACAAACTCCTGCGTGCCACGGACGCCTTCCGTGCCAACCAGCAGGTCGAGGATCGCGTCCTGGACTCTAACGACCAGGAGCGCGAGCGCGGCATCACGATTCTCGCCAAGAACATCTCTATCGAGTACAAGGACGTCAAGATCAACGTCATCGACACCCCGGGCCACGCCGACTTTGGCGGCGAGGTCGAGCGCGTGCTGCGTATGGCCGACGGCGCCCTGCTGCTGGTCGACGCCTTTGAGGGCCCCATGCCCCAGACCCGTTTCGTGCTGCGTCACGCTATCGACACCGGCCTCAAGATCATGATCGTCATCAACAAGATCGATCGTCCGGGCGCCAACCCCGAGAAGGCCTACAACGACTGCCTGGACCTCATGGCCGACTTGGGTGCCACCGACGACCAGCTCGAGTTCGCCATGGAGCACGTGGTCTACGCCAGCGCCATGAATGGCTTTGCCCGCCTTGACCCCAACGACGGCAACATGGACATGTACCCGCTGCTCGACATGATCATCGACGACATGCCCGCACCCGAGGTTGACGAGAACGCCCCGCTCGCCATGCAGTGCGTGACCATCGACCACTCCAACTTCGTCGGCCGTATCGGCATCGGCCGCGTGTACTCCGGCACCATCCACCAGGGCGACCAGATCCTGGTTGTCAAGAACGACGGCTCCAGCGCCACCGCTACCGTCAAACAGCTCTTTACCTTCGACTACCTGGGCCGCACCGAGTGCCAGGAAGTCGGCGCCGGCGACATCGCTGCCGTCGTGGGCATCGACCGCACCGATATCGGCGATGTCTACACCGATCCCGAGAACCCCGTCGAGCTCGAGCCCATCGAGATCGACCCGCCGACCCTGTCCATCGTCTTTGAGGCTTCGACCTCCCCGCTCGTCGGTCGCGACGGCGACATCGTGGGCGCCCGTCAGCTCAAGGAGCGCCTGTTCAACGAGGCCGAGAACAACGTAACCATGAAGATCGAGGAGCTCGAGGACAAGAGCGGCGTCGAGGTCTCGGGTCGCGGCATCCTGCACCTGTCCGTTCTGATGGAGTCCATGCGTCGCGAGGGCTTTGAGTTCCAGGTTGGCCGTCCTCGCGTTCTGTTTAAGAAGGACGAGAACGGCAACAAGATGGAGCCCGTCGAGCAGGCCGTCGTCGAGTGCCCGGACGAGTACTCGGGCAAGGTCGTTGAGGTCTTCGGTACCTCCGGCGGCATCATGACGAGCATGGATACCTCGGGCATCGTGACGCACCTTGAGTTTAAGATCCCGACCCGCGGCATCATGGGTCTTAAGAACCGCATCATGAACGTCACCCACGGCGAGGGCGTGTTCTACCACACCTTCCTGGAGTATGGTCCCTACGCCGGCGAGATCGGCAACCGTCAGAACGGCGCCATGATCTCCATGACCACCGAGAAGGCCGTTGCCTACGCCCTGGGCACGCTGCAGGAGCGCGGCCAGCTGTTTGTTGAGCCGGGCACCGAGTGCTACGAGGGCATGATCGTGGGCGAGCGCAGCAAGGCCGGCGACATGGTCGTCAACATCGCCCGTACCAAGAACCTGGGCAACCAGCGTTCCTCGACCTCCGATATCTCCGTTCAGCTGGTGCCGCCCCGCACCTTCTCGCTGGAGGAGGCGCTGGAGTACATCGCCGACGACGAGCTGGTCGAGATCACTCCTAAGAACATTCGCCTGCGCAAGCGTCTGCTCAACGCCACCGACCGCAAGAAGGCTGCCGTCCGCGCCGGTCAGGTCAACAAATAAGTGCTGGGTTTTATAGCTTTAATGAGAAAGGGCGTCGACCGCAATGGTCGGCGCCCTTTTTGGTGCATGGGGATTGAGGCGGCCTACGCCACCACAAAGGTGCCTGTCCCCTTTGTGGTGGTTGGTGGTTAGGCGGTGGGAAGGCCTGGCGTGTTAGCCGGCTGCTGCGGCTTGAGGTGGGCGTTGTGCCAAATGATTTGGATGACGTAGCCGAGCGTGAAGACGAAGGCTACGCCGCTGACAAAGCTGCCCATAAGAGGAAGTGCCGTGAGCGCGCCCGCGACGATACCGCCCGCGGCGGCCATGGCGAAGCGGTTTTGGTTGTGTCCGACCATGCGTGCGATCGCGGTACCCGTAAATGCCGCCGAGACCAAAGCGATGCCGATGATGCTGCACATGAGGGCTCCGGCGAGCGACAGGCCTGCAATCGAGATGATAAGCAGCAGGACGGCGGGAGCGATGGCGACCGTGCCCAGAAGGCCACTTACCCACAGTGGCATGGGATGCTGATGGAGCATGCCGGCGGCGCTGGCGGTTGCGCGCGGAAAGACAAGCTCAAGCAGGATAGCGACAAAGCAGGTGGAAAGCGCTGCGGCAACGATGCCGCCGATCATGTCGTTGACCGTAGAGGTGTTCTCGTTCTCGGTCCGGTCGATCTTGAGGGCTCCAACCTGGGCGCCCTCGGCCCGCTCGGGGTCCTGTGAGACGTGGGCGTTCACCGTGCCGGTGATGCGGGCGTTTTTACCCAGGATGAGCTTGTCGGCCCAGACTTCAACATTGCCATCGACGGTGCCGTCGATGGTAACGGTGTCGCCGGCAAGCGCCGCCGATTTGGCGGAGCCGCGCAGGGCGACCGTTTCGCCCGCCGCGTAAAAACAGTTGGCGGTGCTGCCGGTGTTGAGCACGACGTGCTGGCCGGCCACCGTGACGCTGCCATCGATTGCGGTTTTGGCGATATCGATGGTGCGTGCCGCCAGACGAACGGCGCCGCCTACGGTGCAATCGCGAATCGACAGGTTCTCACCAGCCGCGATAATATCGCGGCCGATGGAGGCGTCGTCTAGGTTGAGACTTTGGCCGGCCCAGTACAGGTCGCCTTCGATACCGGACGGAGTTGAGTCAACTTCGGTTGCGAGCATGTTTCCCGCGGTGTCGGTGCCGGCGAACGACACCGTGGGAAGTGCGGTGAGCGCGAGCGCAATCAGCGCGAATAGGATGGTGATGCGGGCCTGCGCTTTGTGGCGCCGGATCGACGGTACTTGGTTGCAAGGCATAGTGAATCCTTCGTTAGATACTCGACAGGTATCTAACAGGGTACCCACCGCGCGGGCGCTCTAAAAGAATCTCTCGGTTGCATTTCGAGGGGTTGTGCTGTGCTACCTACTTTTTACGGTGCAAAAAGCGCGCGATGTCTTCCTCGGTAGGGCTTTTAATGTCAAAGCGCAGTGATAGCCAGCGCAGCCCCATGGTCACCACAACGCATACGACCAGCGCGGCAACATTGCTCATGAGGCCGCTCATGACGAGGGCTACATAGCTTGCCGATCCGGCGATGGCCGCGATGGCATAGAAGTTGGTGCGTTGGAAAATGCCCGGGACCACGCCCATAAAGCCGTCGCGCAGCATGCCGCCGCCCACGGCGGTAAAGAAGCCCATCATGATACATACGGCGGGCGCAAATCCGTACACCAACGCCTTGTCCGCGCCGGTTGCTGCATAGATGCCGACCGAGATGATGTCGAGCAGGGGAATGAGTTTTTCGGGCTTATCGACGATTGCCGGGAAGATATAGATGATGGCGGCTGTGGCGATGGAAAGCGGTAGTGCCATGGGCTGGTTGAGGATGTAGACGTTGCCGACCTGGAGCGTCATATCGCGCAAAAGACCGCCGCCCAGACCGCAGACCACCGCGAGCGCGACCGCGCCCACCAGGTCGAGCTTGTGCTCGCGAGCGACCAGCACGCCCGAGATCGATGCCGCGACAACGGCGAACATCTCGAGCCAAAATGGGATAGCGACCATGGCATCCGAGGCGTGTGAAGTAACAGTCATAGCGGCGACGACGGGCAAGATGAGGTCCTTTGATTCTCGGGTTTGAACAATGCCCGTACATAGTACATGGTTGGAGGCGATTGAGACCCTATTGCTCGGCAAACGGTAGGGACTGGGAACGGTCATGGGTACCAAACATGTACATCAGCCTTCAAAGATGTCGAAAAATGTGAGGCTTCGGTAGTTTGTGTGACAAGGGGCTAGCCTAGGCAGCAAC
>NZ_QROG01000042.1:0-5500 GCF_003474585.1 Collinsella sp. AF39-11AT
GAAATGGCGCGAAGCACGCGGTTGACAAAACCATAGAGACACGTCCCGGCGAGCCTCAGGCTGGCAGCAACAACCCAAACGCAAGAAGGGCCCCCCGTTCATCAACGGGGGAGCCCCTACTCGTATCTATTTCTCAGCCCATCGGGCTCTCCAGATCAAAAAACAGACGAGCAAAGCGACGTTCGTCCAGCAACGTTACCCAAGGACCTAGGCGGGCGTATGGGGCAACATCGATCGCGAGTTCCGCACGCAAAGGAGGCCACTTAATGTGGCCTCCGTCTTGCGCAGGACCGCCCGAGCAGGCGACCAAAGCCCCCGGCGCGCCCGCCTAGCCGGATGTACGGGTTTTCCAGGTGCGGCAGATCGGCCTGAAAGAGGAGGGCATAGACCTTGAGGTCATGCCCGACGATTGAAGGCCGAGGTGCCGTGCCTGGGAAAGCCGCCTAGGTCAGTTTCACTATAGGCGCAAAGCCCTTCATAAGCTTTTTAGTCTGGCCGGTTTTTTCGAATTGAACCTCGATCATGTCTCCGGCGACCGAGATCACGGTACCGGTGCCAAAGGTCTTGTGGCTCACGGTATCGCCCGCGGCAAAGTCCTGCGACGCGCTGGCGCGATCGACCTTGCGCTCCACCGTCGGCGACACCTTGAACGACGGCTTTTTAGCTCGCGGCGCGCCCGAACCAAAGGTCGAGGCAACACGGCCGGCGTCGGGCGAAACCCCGCGATGGCGCTCGGTGCCATAGGTGCTGCCACCAAAGAAATCGTCGAAGCTCGATCCGCCGCGCGAACCGGAACCGCCGGTCGAGCGCGTATGCGAACCGAACACCTTGCCGCCATACATATCCGAGCCCATGCCCGAGCCAAAGGTGCCGTGACGGTCGCCGCGCTTCTCCCAGCCCGTGCCCTCAAAACCGGCAGAACCGATACCGCTAAACTCGATATCCTCAAACGGAATCTCGTTGAGGAAGCGAGAGCGCGGGTTGGCAGAGGTCGAGCCGTAGGTGCGACGCGTGGCCGCATAGGTCAGGAACAGGCGCTTACGGGCACGCGTGATGGCAACGTAGGCCAGGCGACGCTCCTCCTCGAGCTTGCCCGGGTCATCGCTGCCGCCAAAGTCGTGCACGTGCGGGAAGATACCCTCCTCCATGCCGGCCACGAACACCGCCGGGAACTCCAGGCCCTTGGCGGAGTGGATGGTCATCATGGTAATGGCATGCGTCTCGCCGGCCAGGGAATCCAGGTCGGAGCGCAGGGCCAGCCACTCCATGAGTGCCGGCAGTGCCTTACAGGTGAGCGGACCGTAGGTGCGCTCGATCTCGTCGGCATGCACGGCGCCCGCCGGTAGCTCTGTTGGCACGGCATACGCGTTGCCCGCGATGGCGGCGGCCAGGGCATCCTGCGGCGAGAGCGCCGGGGCGGCTAGGCTATCGAGCGGATTGGAGCCCGCGGCGTCACGAGCGCCGACAAGTGCCTCAAACGAGGATGCCGGAGCGGACGGCCCCGGCTCGGACGCGGGCGCACTCACCACGACGGACTCGGACTCGGCGACGGACGGCACGTCGGCAACACCGGCCGCGCGCAGCTCTTCTAGACTCTCGAGCGTACCCTCGATATCCTCGTGCGTCTCCTCAAATTCGGCGGCGACGCCCAGGAATTCCTGGATGTTCTCGGCGCGGCTCTCGGACTCCATGGTGCCCTCGGCGCGAAACGCCTGCAGCAGGCCCGTCTTATCGACAATCATCTCGACGACATCCTTGAGCTCGCCGTCCATGCGGCGGCCCTCGCGCACCAGCGCCACAAAACTCGACAGACCGTTGCGCACCTTGGCACTAAACATGCCCGTCTCGGCTGTTGCGATCTCGCAGGCCTGGAAGAACGAGCAGCGGTTGTCGCGCGCCAGCTGCTCGATCTTTTGGATCGAGGTGGAGCCGATGCCGCGGCGCGGCGTGTTGATGACGCGCTTGACGCTCATCTCGTCGGCCGGGTTCACGATCATCTTGAGATAGGCCATGACGTCGCGAATCTCGGCGCGGTCGAAGAATCGCGTGCCGCCGACGATCTTGTAGGGCACGCCCGCGCGCAGGAACATATCTTCGAGGATACGCGACTGGGCGTTGGTGCGGTAGAACACGGCGATATCGTCGTAGCTCGTACCCTTGGCATGCAGCTTTTCGATCTCGCCGGCAATCCAGCGACCTTCGTCGCGCTCGTCGCTTGCCTGGAAAGCCTGAATCTTCTCGCCATCGCCCTCGGCCGTAAACAGGCGCTTGTCCTTGCGCTGCGAGTTGTGGCGAACAACGGCATTGGCGGCGCTCAGGATGTGACCCGTGGAGCGATAGTTCTGCTCCAACTTGACGGTCTTGCAGTTTTTAAAGTCCTGCTCAAAGTCCAGGATGTTGGTGATGTCGGCGCCACGCCAGCTATAAATGGACTGGTCGTCGTCGCCCACGACCATGAGGTTTTGGTACTTGGCGGCCAGCAGGTTGGCGATTTCGTACTGGACGTGGTTGGTGTCCTGATATTCGTCGACGCTAATGTAGCGGAAGCGCTCTTGGTACTTGTCGAGCACCTCGGGGCGGGTGCGCAGTAGCTCGAGCGTGCGCACGAGCAGGTCGTCGAAGTCCATCGCGTTGGCGGCGCGCAGGCGGCGCTCCAGCTCCAGGTAGACTTGCGCGGCCTTTTTGTCGTTGGGGCTGTCAGCGGATTTGAGCATGTCCTCGGGCCCGATCATGGCGTTTTTGGCCGAGCTGATCTTGCTGCGGATCATGTTGATGGGGAACTGCTTTTGCTCAATGCCGAGCGCCTGCATAATGTCGCGCACCATGCGCTTTGAGTCGTCGTCATCGTAGATGGTGAACTGACCGGTATAGCCCAGCAGGTCGGCGTCCTCGCGCAGCATGCGCACGCACATGGCATGGAAGGTGCACACCCACATGCCACGAGTGCCGCTGGGGATGAGTGCCGCCAGACGCTCGCGCATCTCGGCAGCGGCCTTGTTGGTAAACGTGATGGCAAGAACCTGCCAAGGCTTAACGCCCAGGTCGCCAAGCATATGAGCGATGCGGAAGGTCAGGACGCGGGTCTTGCCCGAGCCAGCACCGGCAAGGACCAGCAGCGGGCCCTCGGTGGTCAGGACCGCCTCGCGCTGGGCGGGGTTAAGGCTATCGATATCGACGAGCGGCTTGGCGGGCTTGGGCGCCGGCGCGGGAGCGTCGTAGATGTCGAGCGGAACGAGCTCGGGCTCCGGCGCAGCGGGGGCGGTGTATGCATCGAGCGGCACGGGTTCCGGCGCGGGCGGCACGGGCACCGCGGCGTTCTTTTCCCAGGGCAAGGGCTGGGTCATGGGCGACTCCTCATCTGACAGACGGCGCGCCTGCGGGCAGCGCCATAGTTTGAGCCGTACCAGTATACCGAGCCGCGCGGACACCGACGCAAATCACACCACGACTCCGTGCGCCGCCGTCAGGCCCGCCCCATCGCCCAAAAAAGAGGACGGCATAGACCTTTTGGTCATGCCGCCCTCTTTGAATGACAAGTTGTCGCTCTGGCCGCCGCGCAGCGTCAACCAAGTTACAGGCCGAGCATGGGCTCCAGAACGAAGAAGTATGCGAGCACTACGATGCCCAGGATGATGCGGTAGACGCCGAAGCACTTGAAGTCGTGACGGCGGACGAAGCCCATGAGCCACTTGATGGCGATGAGCGAAACCACAAAGGCCACAACGCAGCCCACGCCCAAGATGGCGATCTCGTTGGTGCCGAACGTGCCGCCCTTGATGAAGTACTTGACCAGCTTGAGCGCACTCGCGCCAAACATAACGGGAATAGCCAGGAAGAACGTAAACTTAGACGCCACCGAGCGCGTGCAGCCCAAAAGCAGGCCGCCGATGATGGTAGAACCGGAGCGAGACGTACCAGGCACCAGCGAAAGCACCTGGAAGCAGCCGATACCCAGCGCAGTCTTCCAGCTTAGATCCTCGAGCGTGGCGATGGAACCAAAGTCCAGATTCTCGTCATCGTCCTCATCCTCAGCGGTAGCCGTGGCGGGCGCCGCAAAATGCGCACCGGCGGGACGTCCACCCGACACCACAGCACGCGAACCAAACGAACCGGCAACGGCCATTTCCTCGCGCTTGTTTGCGCGCCAGTTCTCGATCACGATAAACAGCACGCCGTACACAATGAGCGCCAGCGCCACGACGGGAGCATTGTAAAAATGCTCCTCCATCCAGTCGTTGAGCGGCAGGCCGATCGCCGCCGCAGGAATGCAACCGAGCACAATCTTGCCCCACAGCACCCAGGTGTCGCGACGGCCCTCCTTGCCCTTGCTGGGCGAGAACGGATTGAGTTCATGGAAGAACAGCACGCAGACGGCCAGAATGGCGCCGAGCTGAATCACGACCAGGAACATATTCCAGAACGTCTCGCTCACGTTCATCTTGACGAACTCGTCCACCAAGATCATGTGACCCGTCGACGAAACGGGCAGCCATTCGGTGATGCCCTCGACCAGGCCCATGAAGGCAGATTTTAGAAGCTCGATAATATCCAAAGGGACCCCCTCGTTAGACACCCGCCGGTAGATGCTCTGCGGACGATGCGGGCGATGTCCCATTATCAACCGTTGGCGGTGCGACCGCGCCTACCCTTACCAAAAAACTCGCCCGTTCACAGAATTGCGAGCAGTTAAACCGAAATCCTTGGGTATAACTGCAACAAGATAAAGTGTCCGGCGGTCAACGCACCCGTGCCCGCCCGACGCACGAGCCCCGCGCCCGTGCGATAGACCAAGGAGGAAACCATGAACGAGGGCTACACCAAGGTATTTGTTTCACTCGACGGTACTGAGCAGCAGGATTTTGTGCTCGCACGCGCCATCAAAGTCGCCGCGAACAACGGCGCTAAGCTGATCATCGGCCACGTCATCGATTCCACGGCACTCGAGAGCGCCGGTTCCTATCCGGTCGATCTGGTCAACGGCCTAGAGGAGGCATTTAAGAACTCCATCGCCAAGCAGCTCGAAGAGGCCAAGGCCAATCCCGACATTCCCGAGGTCGAGGTCATGATTCGCGCCGGCCGCATTCGCGAGACACTCAAGGACGAGATGCTCGACGTGGTCAAGCCCGACCTGGTGCTCTGCGGCGCCCGCGGCCTGTCCTCGATCAAGTATGCGCTCCTGGGTTCGATTTCGACGTTCCTGCTGCGCAACACGGACTGCGACATTTTGGTCGTGAAGTAGCGTTGCTCCCACCGGCCGCGGGGCCTGCGGGGTTTCCACGGGCACGTCCTCGCCGCGTTGCGGCTGCGGGATGTGCCCTTAGGAAACCCCTCCCGGCCCCGCGGCCTTCGCAGCCTTACTTCAGCGAGTTGGCTGATAAAAGATGGCGTGCCGCCCCGTTTGGGGTGGCACGTTTTGTTTGGGCGGACGTCTGCCGCATGCGTTACTCGAAATATGGCTCTTCGGTGGTTTCTGTGGGAGAGATTCCGGCATAGGCCCAGC